>DKDL01000134.1 GCA_002449335.1 Succinatimonas sp. UBA6849
AACTTCAAGAAGTTAAAGAGCTTCCGTCAGTTAACTCTAGCTCCTATGTTAGCTGAAGCAATTCGTCGTATTAACAACGAAGAGTCTATCTCAGCAATGTTCGAGCAGAACTAATTAGTACCTTCTATTGAAAATACTGATCCTTATTCAGGAAGACTCAATTTCATAGTAGGTTAGATTAAGAGATCTCTACTTATTTAGAGATCTCTTTAAATATTAACAACTTTTAATAAGTTGGCTCTGTTCTCTTCACCTTCCTTCAAAGAAAAAAAAGCTAAATGAAAGATAAGTTGTTTTATAACCCAATTAAAATTGGAAACCTATCTCAAAATGAAGAACAAGTTTTATCAGCTGAAGCGTTTTGTGAATTAACAAGTACTCCAGATACTATTTCAAAAATAAAATCTGTTACCTTTACAATTAGCGATGCTCCAAACGATTTTGGCTCATTCAAAGTGGCCTATAAAAGCCAATTTGAAGATAGCGACTTTTTGAACATAATCCAAGCTGAAATGACCTTGACATAGATACTCCTCTAAAATCAAACCACGAACTCTCACCAAAATAAATAATCCGCTATCAATCATTAAGACCAATAGCGGAATATCTCTAAGTCTATTTATCTAATTAAGCGTTGAATGCCTGGTCAAGATCAGCAATCAGGTCATCAACGTGCTCAGTACCGATTGATAATCTGATGGTATTGTTCTTAATACCAGCTGCTAATAACTCTTCTTCAGTTAACTGTGAGTGAGTGGTTGTAGCAGGGTGAATTACCAAGCTCTTAACATCAGCTACGTTAGCTAGTAATGAGAAGATCTTTAAGTTATCGATGAACTTGAAGGCTTCTTTTACGCCTCCTTTAATCTCAAAGGTAAAGATTGAAGCGCCACCGTTAGGGAAATACTTCTCATATAAAGCATGATCTGGATGATCCTTTAATGATGGGTGATTTACCTTCTCAACCTTAGGATGCTTTGATAGGTACTCTACAACTTTCTTGGTATTGTAGATGTGACGGTCTAATCTTAAAGATAGAGTCTCAACACCTTGTAACAGTAAGAAAGCGTTGAATGGAGAGATAGTAGCACCAGTATCTCTTAACAGAATTGCTCTAATGTAAGTTACAAAAGCAGCAGGACCTACAGCATCAGCAAATGAGATACCGTGATAGCTTGGGTTAGGAGCTGCAATACCAGGGAATTTACCGCTCTTCTTCCAGTCATATTTACCTGAATCTACAATGATACCGCCTAAGGTTGTACCGTGACCGCCGATGAACTTGGTTGCTGAGTGAACTACGATATCAGCACCGTGCTCGATAGGACGAATTAAGTATGGAGTACCGAAGGTGTTATCAACTACTAATGGTAAATTGTGTTTGTGAGCGATAGCTGCGATAGCATCGATATCAGGAATATCACTGTTAGGGTTACCTAAAGTCTCGATATAGATTGCTCTGGTGTTTTCCTGAATTGCACCTTCAACAGCGCTTAAGTCATGTGCATCAACGAAGGTTGTAGTGATACCTAAACCTGGTAGAGTGTGCTCTAATAAGTTAGCGCTACCACCGTAAATGGTCTTCTGAGCTACGATGTGACCACCGTTTGCAGCTAGAGCTTCAATGGTGTAAGAAATAGCTGCTGCACCTGATGCTACTGCTAGAGCTGCAACACCACCTTCTAGAGCTGCGATTCTCTTTTCTAAAACGTCCTGAGTTGAATTGGTTAAACGACCGTAGATGTTGCCAGCATCACGTAAACCGAAACGGTCAGCTGCATGCTGTGAATTGTGGAATACGTATGAAGTGGTCTGGTAAATAGGCACTGCTCTTGAATCAGTTGCTGGATCTGCCTGTTCCTGGCCTACGTGTAACTGTAAAGTTTCAAACTTGTATGACATTTTCTGTTCCTCTTTTTATTTACTAAAACTTGATGTGCTAGAACTAGATTTTTTTATCTTTATCTAGCTTTAAAACTAATTAAAACCTTGAAGAAGTCGTTGTTTATAATTCCTATCGACTTTCTATGTTTTAAATACTAATCGTCCGAAAAAGAGATTTCAACAAAAAACATATACTATATAATGATGTTAAACGATAGCCTTAGGCTATAAGAATATTGACCAAAAATCTGACATAAAAAAACTCCCTTTATTTTAGTAAAGAGAGTTCTACATTTAACTTTAATATATTTTACAGTTAAAGCTGTTTTAGAATTTCAACCAAAAGCTCAGCTCTAGGTTCAACTGAGGTTAAATCAAGCCATTCACGAGTGGTATGACATTCTCCTCCACGACCTCCAAAAGTGTCCAGTACTGGAGTACCTGTATTACTGATGTGGTTACCGTCAGACACACCGCCTGATCTTATAAATTTTGGAGTGATGCTGAATTTTGTTAAAGCTTTCGTTACGATTTCTTTTAATTTAGCAGTCTTTTCTGTTACCACCATGGCGGGATTTACAAGTAGTATTTTGTAACTTGCCTTGATATCTTTACCAAATGGTATTTCAAATTCATGCTTAAATTTAGCTAAGAAGTCCTCCCACTGATCATTATTCCAAAAACGCACATCGATTCTGGCATAGCAGTCTTCAGCGATAGCATTAGCAATCGTACCACCTTTTATGACCCCAAAGTTTACAGTGACATTCTCGTTAGCTAGAGCATTGATCCTTTGAATACAGTTTGCCATTGCGTTAATTGCTGAACGACCTTTCTCAGGACAGAAGCCAGCATGTGCTCCCCTGCCCTTTAAAAAGATATCAATATGAGAAATACCTTTACGAGCTTCTGTAAAGTTGTCAATCTCTTCACTGCCCTCAAAGATAAGTGCATAGTCAGACTTTTTAGCAATGCTGTCTATAAACTCTGATGAATGAGTAGAGCCTGTCTCCTCATCTGGGTTTAAGACTACAGCTACCTTTTTACCTTCTAAAGTGCCATTTACAAGAGCCTTAGTAAGTCCCCACAAGATGATAAGATCACCATCTTTCATGTCGGCAACGCCAGGTCCATAGGCTAAATCACCCTCCCGTCTGAATGGTCTTTCTTCTGCAGTACCATGAGCAAATACTGTATCGATATGACCTGAGAGCAGCAGATCATAATGCTCAGCATTTTTATCATTAGTTGCAAAGACACCATGTCCTACTACATCATCAAAGGTAACTTCCTCTGAATAAAAGCCTATATCAGAAAACCACTGTACAAACTGCTTGGCAACTTTGGTTACACCTTGTGTATCTGTAGTACCTGAATCAATATTCACAACAGTTTCAAGTTTCTTTACATAATCCTCAAGATTTTCAATTGCATTTACTAAGCTCTTGCTCATAAAACCTTCTTAAAAATCAAAATGCTCTAGTTTAAAGGTGTATTTTTGAAGTTTCTCAAAATCAATATCATAACCAATACCCTCGCGCTCAGGGATTGTGATAAAGGAGTCTTTACCAATTTCAATCTGAGGCTTGATAATGTCATCTGAAAGATAGCAGGTCGATGACATGATGTCATTTGAGTAGCGATAGTTCTCAAGAGATGCTATAGCTAGGTTATGTGCCTGACCGATACCTGACTCTAACATAGAGCCGCACCATACACCTACCCCATGCTCTTTAGCATAATCATGAATTGCTTTAGCGTTAGCTAAACCACCTACACGGGAGACTTTAATGTTAATGATCTTTAAAGCACCGATGTCTATTGCCTGTCTAGCATCATCTAATGAGTCAATACTCTCATCAAGGCAGATAGGAGTTTTCAGTTTCTTTTGCAGTGCAGCATGATCAATAATGTCTTCACAACCTAGAGGTTGCTCGATTAAAGCTAAATCATAGTTATCTAACTTTTTAAAGAGATCGATATCATCAAGAGTATAAGCAGAGTTTGCATCAACCTGTAACTCGATCTCAGGAAATTCATTACGTACTGCCTTTATATATTCAAGATCGAATCCAGGCTTTATCTTAACCTTAATACGGCGGTAGCCTTTTTTCTGGTAAACCTTAATGGTATCGATTAACTCTTGGGGAGTCTTTTTAATACCGATACTGATACCACCTTCAATCCGGTTCTTACTGCCACCTAGGAGTTGGTATAAAGGCTTGTGAACAGACTTTGCATAAGCATCAAAGATAGCTGTTTCTATTGCTGAACGGGCAAAGTAGTTTCTGCGTACGCTTTTAAAGACTTTAGCTACATCAAAAGGATCATCTACTGTTTTTAAGTTGCGCTTTAATAGAGGTAATAAAAACTCTTTTAAAACTAATTCTCCTGAAGCTACAGTCTCTTCGTTATAGATTGGCAGAGATAACGCTGGATCATCACCATAACCTGTAGCAGAATCGGTATGAACCTCTACAATTAACAGATCTTTATCTGTAATGGAGCCAAAGCTTGGGGTAAAAGGCTCATTTAAAGGTATCTTGATACGTCTTAAAGTAACTGATTCAATCTTCATAAGATCCTCCAAAAAAGGCAACTGACGTTGCCTTTTTTACTTACTGTTTTACATCATCAAGTGACACTTGAGTTTAAGACTAGAAAACAGGGATATAACCACCATCGTAAGCATCTAGAATTGCCTTTTTAACCTCAGGTGTTAAGAATCTCTTAACGATAGTCTGATATACAGGATTATCCTTATCCTGTTCACGAGCTACGATAACGTTGATGTATGGATTGTCTTTATCCTGAACATTCTCATTAAAGATAGCATCAGATGGCTTTAGACCTGCTGAGAAAGCGTTACCACCATTGATGGCAGCAGCTGCAATATCAGGCAGGATGTTAAAGAGCACACCAGACTCAGCTTCGCGAATTTCAATCTTTACGTTGTACTTGGTAATATCTGCTTTGGTTGGAACATAACCTTTAGCAGGATCAACCTCAATTAAGCCTGCTGACTCTAAAAGTTTCAGAGCACGACCACCGTTAGTTAAATCTGATGGAATACCAATGATGTCACCATCTTTGATATCTTTTACTGATTTAATCTTGTCTTTGTTGTTATAAAGACGGATAGGAGCGATAAAAGTCTTGCACAATGGCACAATCTTGTAGCCATTCTTATCAATATCATTGTTAAGATATGCTTCATGCTGGAAAGCATTTAAATCAATCTCACCATCATTTAAAGCACGGTTAGGAGTTGCATAGTCTGAGTACTTAACTAAGGTAACGTGGATTTTATCCTGCTTTAAAAGTTCATTTACTGTGTCCCAGTGAGCATTGTAATCACCTACAACACCTACTTTAACCTCTTTAAAACCTTCAGGTACATCATTTGATTCAAACCAGCCTGCATGAGCTACGGTAGCTGCTGTTACTAAAACTAAGGCTGATGTCTTTAAAAACTTTGAAAAGATCTTCATAAAATTACCTCTTGTTTATAAAATTCTGTACGTTTTTTTGTTCATTTATTTTGTATGCCATTTCATACATCTGTCTACTTACATAAATTACTATTTTTATACACTCTGTCAACTAATATTTTATATTTTTTCTTTAGATTTCATTAAGTTATAGCTAGTTATAAAAATATACTATATGTCATAAGCATTGATTAAATGATAGAATTGTAAAAAATAAAATTCAAAACATTAATCCCCATAAATTTACTTATCTAAATTCAATTGATTAGATAAGAAAACTATGGTTTAGAGCCTTATTTATAGGCATAACTTAGGAACAACATGATAAAACTTGAAAATATCAGTAAAGATTTTGTCGTTGATGGAAAGACGGTACATGCTGTAAAAGATGTAACCATTGAAATTGATAAAGGACAGATCTTTGGAATTATAGGTTTCTCAGGAGCCGGTAAATCTACCTTAGTACGTTGTATTAACTTACTAGAAAGACCAACCTCTGGTAAGGTCTTTTTAGAAGACACCGAGCTTACAGCCCTGCCTTATAAAAAGTTAAGAGAAGCAAGACAAAAAATCGGCATGATCTTTCAGAGCTTCAACCTCATGCCTTCAAGAACCGTTTATGAGAATATTGAGTTACCTTTAAAACATAACGGTTACCCAAAGGATAAGAGAAAACACAGAATTGAAGAGTTGCTCTCTTTAGTGGAACTTTCTGATAAGGGTAACAACTACCCATCTCAATTATCAGGCGGTCAGAAACAGCGTGTAGCAATTGCAAGAGCCTTAGCAGGCGATCCTAAAGTTTTACTCTGTGATGAGGCAACCTCAGCATTAGATCCTAAAACTACTACACAGATCTTAGCTTTATTAAAGAAGCTCAATCAGGAACTTAAACTTACCATTGTCATCATTACTCATCAGATGTCTGTGGTAAAAGATATCTGTGATAGAGCTGCGGTCATGGAACAAGGTGAGGTTATCGAACAAGGCAATGTTTATGATCTGTTCTCAAATCCAAAGACTAAGCTTACCAAGTCCTTTATGGAAACAGCTAATAACTTTGGCTCATTCTTTGACATTCTAGATGAGAAAGGATCTTTAGCTGATGTTGCAGATGGCACTCATATTTACCTTTTAACCTATACCGGTGATGCTGCAGGTAAGGCTTTAATGAGTGTGATCTACAAAAAATATACGGTTGAATCTAATATTCTTTACGGCAATATTGATTACATCAAAGGTAAGCCTTTAGGAAAATTAGCTGTAAACCTTACAGGCGATAAGGACAAAATTGAAGATGCTGTAGAGTATATTAAAAACTCAGGTGTGCAACTGGAGGTATTAAAATGATTGAGAATTTAGTAATGACTTTAATGCCTAACTTTAAGCGACTCTCAGGTGAGTTCTTGCATTGCCTGCATGATACCTTTGTCATGATTGGAGTTTCAGGTACGATTGCCTGGTTCTTAGGTGTAATTTTAGGCATTATTTTAGTTACCACTAAAAAGGACGGTATCTTAGATAATAAGCTTGTCTTTACCGTTGCAAATAAAGTAATTGATATCTTACGTTCAATTCCTTTTATTATCTTGATGGTGCTTCTAATCCCACTCTCAAGATTCATTGTAGGCACAGGTTCTGGTCTTCAGGGATCATTTGTAGCTTTAGTATTCGGTACAGTACCTTTCTTTGCTAGACAGATTGAATCTGTACTCTCTGATGTAGATAAAGGTCTTATTGAAGCTGCTGATGCTATGGGCTTTTCAAAACTTGAGATCATCTTCTCTGTATATTTAAAAGAGAGTATCCCAGGAATTACCAGAGTTACCATGATCACCTTTGTAAGCTTTATCGGTATTACCGCTATTGCAGGTGCCATAGGTGCAGGTGGTATTGGTGACTTTGCAGTACGCTACGGTTATCAGATGGGCTACAGAGATATGATTTGGCTTACCGTGATTGTAATTTTAATTATGATTAGTATCTTCCAGTTTATTGGAAATCTCATCATTAAAAAGACTACTCACTAAGTCAAACAGGTCTAACTAAATCTTACTTACTCTGTACTGTTTAATCTGTACAGAGCCACTTGCTAAAATAAAAGCTCATCGACTTTCGTCATGAGCTTTTATTTTTATAAGACCGAGTTTTCAAAAGCAACGTTAAAAAAGACTTTTCAAAACGAAGATCTTCAAAAGAATTGCTAGTCTTCTTGCTGACCTTTAATGATATTTAAAGCACAGCACACTGCATCAGTCCATGCCATAGCATGAGAGATGTATCCATATAAACGCTCTTTTACTAAAACTAAACCTGCGTTATTAGCTACATCCATAGCATCGTTAATTCTGTGTTCAAACAGTAACATTAAAATTCTGATAATACTGCCTAACTGACCACCGCCATTGGTATAGCAAGAGGCTACAGCATCTAGAGGAAACTCAGCAAAAGTAGCTTCCTCAGTATCATGTAAAAAGACATGCGCAAAGCGTAAGAAGCCTGCGATAAAAGCTTGAGGAGCGGTAATATCATCACAGATATCCTGAGCCATCAAATCTACGATTTTGGCAAAGTTCAATGCCTGTATAAATGGCTCATAGTTAATAAACTCTGAGGAGAATGGGATCTTCTTTTGCTCATATGCCTGCTTTTCTGTAAGGGTAAAGAGATTGTAACCTACAGAGATAGCAAGGAAATTTCTTAAATCAAACTGAGTTAAAGTCTGACTTTCACCTAAGGTGGAGCTGTTTTTACGAATTGTTAAATTGGTTAAATGTTTTGAAGCTACCATACCTTTCATGGCTAATGCCATTAAAGGATAGTTAGCTACAATCACACCGATCTCTTTGACATCATAAATTGAAGAGTAGAGCTGAGCAAAAGTACGCAGCATTTCATGCTGCCACTTAGGACGCTCGGTCTCATAGGTTAATAAGAAGTTATTAACTGTACCTAGAACGTAGTCAAAGTTTCTGGTTTCTTCTTTAGTAAAGGAGAAAATAGAGATATGGTGTTTAAAAGCAATTGTTTTTAAATGAGGATTCTTGTTACGTAATGACTGAATGACAGTCATGAACTCTGCACTTCTTTCAAAATCCACCATTAGATAATCAATACATGCAAGAATTTCATCATTAGATGCAATCTCACCCATGGCATCAACTCTAACAGCAAAACGCATACCCATTTTACGTAAACGTAAAATGGTATCTTTATATTCTTCTGTAAGTTCAATGGAGTTTTCAAGCCACATAATGACATGTTTGGGATCATACTTACGAGCCTGTTTTAACCACAGCACTGTAGGTACAGTAGGCACCATCAGATCATTGCAGATACCACTTAAAACTCTGATACTGCCCATGGTCATTACATCACGCAGTAATGATGGGACATTCTCTTTTCTGCAGAAACCAAAATCAAAGGTATTACCAGCTGAAAGCTCCAGACAGTAAAAATGAGTTTTACCCTTACTATCTTGAACTGCAATACGATCATAAACTCTGCACTGAAGTGATGGAGTATTAAGATCATCTAGCATCTGAGTTTTACCACGAAGATTCCAGTTATCAGCCATATTCTCTCTCAAAAATATTGTTTATTTTTATTCGTAGCCTTACTGCTTGCAGACTATTTTTTATCATGTTTTCTGTCATGCAGTTTGTCTAACAGCTTTTGATGTATGCCGTTAAAGCCACCATTGCTCATTACAAGGATTGTTGTTCCTTTAGGGCTTGCATTTACTATTTCGGTGAGTAATTTATCAAAATCGTCAATAACATGTAGAGGCTTTTTACACTGTTTTTCAAGCGACTTCACATCCCATTTAACAGAAGTGTTAGCATAGACAAAAATTTCATCAGCACTTTCAAAAGACTGAGCTAAAAATTCATGGTTAGCCCCCATCTTCATGGAATTTGAGCGAGGCTCAAATACTGCAACTAAACGTTTATCAGAGCCTATCTTTGCTCTTAACCCCTCTATGGTTAACTTAATTGCTGTTGGGTGGTGGGCAAAATCGTCATAAACGCTGACATCATCGACAATACCTTTTAACTCCATTCGTCTCTTTGGAAGTTTAAAGGTCTCTAGGGATTTAGCAGCATCTTTAATGGAGATGCCTGTGTACATCGCAGCTCTAATTGCCATTAGAGAGTTATGTACATTGTAGGTTCCAGTGCAGTTGTAATTTACAGTACAGATAAATTCCTTACCATCATAAATATCAAAAGATGAACCATCTTTTGATTTTAAGACTGCATTCAGGTCGTTCTCATCACCGATTCGTACCACAGGAGTCCAGCAGCCCATTTCTATTACCTCATCAAGATTCTTGTCGTTATTTGGCATAACAACAAGACCTTTACCAGGTACGGTTCTTACTAAATGATGGAACTGCTTTTGAATATCTTTTACTGAATCAAAGATATCAGCATGGTCATACTCTAAGTTGTTCATGATTAGAACTGTAGGATGATAATGAACAAACTTTGAGCGCTTATCAAAGAAAGCACAGTCATACTCATCAGCTTCAATTACAAAGCACTCACTGTCAGTACTGCGTGCTGAAATTCCAAAGTTCTCAGGAATACCACCAATTAAAAAGCCTGGATTTTTACCATTATCTTCTAAGATCCAGGTCAGCATTGATGAGGTGGTAGTCTTACCGTGAGTACCAGCTACAGCCAGAACAGTCTTATTTAAAAGGTAATGCTCTTCTAACCACTGCGGTCCTGAAACATAACGGCATCTGTCATTTAGCATGCGCTCTACAACATCCATGCCTCGACGCATTACGTTACCTACTACAATTAAATCAGGCTTTTCATCTAACTGCTCAGCATCAAAGCCTGTATGTAACTTAATACCTGCGTTTGATAACTCATCTGACATTGGTGGATAAACGTTCTTATCTGATCCTGTAACGGTAAAACCAGCCTGCTTTGCAATCATGGCAATACCGCCCATAAAGGTACCGCAGATACCTAAAATATGAATATGCATGAATTTGTCCTTATGATCTTGTGTAGAACAGATCTTCAAAACTAATTAAAAGATCTCTTACGCTGCTAAATCTTTAGTTTAACTATCGCTTTTACCTTAACTTACTGCTGTTTTGCACAGTCTAAATACTGCTTGAAGTTATCTGTATATCTAAATAGAGGTTTGCCTTTGTCATACTCGATAGTTGCAATAGCATAGCCATGCTCTTTACCCCAGTCTAGAGCCTTTTGAGCACCCAGTACTAAAAGACCGGTATCTAAGGCATCTGACTCAAAAGCTGAGTCTGAAATCACAGTTACTGATAAAGTCTTGTGAGTTACAGGGTAACCAGTTTTAGGATCGATTGCGTGTGAAAAGATTTTGCCTGTAGTCTCATCTTTAAAGTAGTTTCGATAAGAACCTGCTGTAGTTACAGCTTTGTCTAAAGCACAGATTGGTACGAATACTCGTCTTTCAGGTGAGGTAGGATCTTCAATTCCCAAACGCCACTTTTTGCCTTTAGCGTTAACACCATATGAGCGTGAAGCACCAGCTACATTTACCATAAAGTTCTTATAGCCTTCCTTTACCAGTTTTGCAGCCACTGCATCAGCTCCTAAGCCTTCACCTACAGTTGCAAGATCAAGTTTAATGTCTTTATTGTGCTTTACTAAATAGCTCTTATTGTTTTCTGTTCTAACCTCAAACTTATCAAGACCAACCAGCTCTAAAGCCTGATTAATCTCATCTTGAGATGGAGCTTCATCTTTCTTTTTATCTTTACCAAAGCCCCACAGATTTACCAATGGACCTACAGTAATATCAGTAGCTCCTTCAATACGTCTGCCCTGATAAACAGTATCTTGAATGATCCTGCCTAGCTCATTTGAAATCTCAAAAGGTTCTGTAGATTTAAAATCATTGAATTTATATAACTCAGCGTTCTTATCAAAAGTTGAAATCTCATCGCAGATCTGCTTAAACGCACCTTCAGCTAAAGCTTTTAAACCTGCTTCTCCTCCTTTATAACCACCAACAACATTTACAGCATAGAAAGTACCCATGGTTTTGCCCTGAATGATTGTTGATGTCTGTACCTGTGCAGCAACAGTGCGTTGATTGTCTTTGTCACAAGCTGTAAGAGTTGTAACCTCAACTAATGAGGTTGAAACTACAGCAAAGAGAAAAGCGCGTGAAACAACATTAGCTAAAACTGATTTTTTTAACATTTTTGAAACCTAAAAACGAAAAAAAGCCTGCCTAATGACAGGCAAGCTTAGAAATTTTATTGTTCTTTATACGCTCTGGTGAGGAATTTCCATATTCTTAATAGCGCAATCATCTTTGCGCTTTTCTACCTTTTTACCAGCCATAGAGCACAACTGCTGACAGGTAGTACATGCACCACCATCCATGATTGAGGCTGTAGCCTCTTCTTCTGTCATCATTGGACGTCTTTTAATAAGCATACTCATTGATAAAGCTAGAACAAACAGTAAAAATACGATGAAACTTGCTACAAATACCATGTCTGTCCCCTATAATTGACTAAAACAGCTTAATTTTAGCATAAAAGCTAATTTTATGCGTCTTTGGCTTGTTTTACTTTGCGATAAAAATGCTCGTAAACAGCATAGAACAAGCGCTTTTTCAAGCTCTTCTTTTAAAGGATGATGACTGAATTATACAGTCATCATCCTTTAGCGACTAAAATCAATAAACTCCACATAAAAGTTACTGTATTACAGGCTTTAAAGCTTCATTAGTTTTCCTTAACAAAGCGCTTTTGTGCTAGAATTAGCGCAATTATTTTTCACCCCCTGTCTTTAAGATTAGCAGGCTAAATTTATTTATCAGGACTTAGAATGCGTACAAGTCAATATTTACTATCTACCTTAAAAGAAGATCCTAAAGAGGCTGCTGTAGAGAGCCATCGTTTAATGTTAAGAGCTGGCATGATCCGTCAGATCGCTTCAGGTGTTTACACCTGGTTACCAACCGGTATGAGAGTGTTATCTAAAGTTAACAAGATTGTCCGTGAAGAAATGGACAAGACTGGTGCTTTAGAGATTGCCATGCCAATGGTCCAGCCTGCTGAACTGTGGAAAGAGTCAGGTCGCTATGTAAAGTACGGTCCTGAGTTATGCCGTTTTAAGGATAGAAAGCAAAACGAGTTTGCCTTAGGTCCTACCCATGAGGAAGTTGTAACTGATATTGCTCGTCGTGAAATTAAATCAGCAAGACAGTTACCATTATGCTTATACCAGATCCAGAACAAATTCCGTGATGAAATCCGTCCTCGTTTCGGTGTAATGCGTGGTCGTGAGTTCTTAATGAAAGATGCTTATTCATTCCATATTGAAAAGGCCTCTTTAGAGAAGACTTATCAGGATATGTATGATGCATATTCAAGAGTATTCACTCGTATGGGTCTTGAGTTCCGCCCAGTAGAAGCTGATACAGGTTCTATTGGTGGAAACCACTCACATGAGTTCCAGGCATTAGCTGATGCTGGTGAAGATACTATTGCTTGGTCTGATGGTTCATCATATGCTGCTAATATTGAAATGGCTGAAGCTCTAGCTCCTACTTATGATAGAGAAGCACCAGGAGTTGCTTACTCTGAGGTTGCTACCCCTGGCTGTCATTCAGTTGATGATGCTGCTAAAGCTTTAGGCTTAGATTCAAAGAAAGTATTAAAGAGCCTTATCGTTCATGGCAATAAGAAAGAAGACGGTAAGTATGAGTTAGTTATGATCTGTCTTTGTGGCAATCAGGAATTAAATGAAGTTAAAGCCATCAAGGTTGATGGTATTAACGATCCTTTAGAAATGGCTTCAGAAGAAGAGATCAATGAGTTTACAGGTTCTCACACCGGTTCATTAGGTCCTGTAGGCTTTAAGGGCAGAATCTTAGTAGACAGAACAGCTGATAAGATGTCTAACTTTGCTTGTGGCGCTAACAAGACTGGCTATCACTTAATCAACGTAAACTGGGACAGAGATGTGCCTAAATACGAAGTATTTGACTTACGTAACGTTGAAGATGGTGATCCTAGCCCTGATGGTAAGGGTACCTTACACCTGCGTAAAGGTATTGAGGTAGGTCAGGTATTCATGCTTGGCACTAAGTACTCAGAGGCAATGAAAGCTACCGTTAAAGATGAGAACGGTAAAGACATTCCTATGATCATGGGTTGCTATGGTATCGGTGTTACCCGTGCTATTGCAGCTGTTATTGAGCAGCACCATGATGACAGAGGTATTATCTGGCCTGAAGAGATTGCTCCTTTCAAGGTTTCTATTATTGCAATTAAGCCTTCTAAGTCACAGGAAGTTAAAGACGCTGCTGAAAAGATCTACAACGAACTTACAGCTCGTGGCGTTGAAGTTCTATACGATGACCGTGATGAGCGTCCTGGTGTAATGTTTGCTGATGCAGAGTTAATTGGTATTCCTCATATCATCACTGTAGGCGAAAAGAGCTTAAAGGATGGCAATGTAGAGTACAAGTACAGAAGAACTGGTGATAAGGAAAACTTAAAGCTAGATTCAGCTGTAGAGACAATTATCTCAAAGCTAGCTAAATAAACTAAAACAGCATGAGCGACAAAAAGAACGTTCAGAATGCACATGATCTAAATGTACGAACAAATGTGCAAACAAACGTACAAAAGGTTGTACAGGAATGCCATCTTGTAGCAGACACTGCTAAAGATGGCTGTCCTGCTGCAACCTATGAGAAGATGACATCCTTACTAGAGGATGTCATCTCTCTATCTCCTCTTATGAACAGTGACTACCCTGTTGTTATCAATTCTATTGTCAAAGAACTTTTGAATGCACAAAAGTTAGATGATCTTACAAAGATTTCTGATTATATTGAGTTTGAACTTATCTACATTCTCGAACACTATCAGAAATAAAATTCAAAACCATCTATCTTTCAGTAAACTCTTTTCAGTAAGCTCTTACATCTAGACTTAATTCTCTATCAAGATAAATTGCATAGACTTGGTCAAAACGTTACCTTTATCTAGACTTGCTAATGATAAAAACTGATACAATACAGCTAGATACGTTTCACTTTCACAATAAGGCTCTTCATGGCAGATCAAAAAGGTTTTAAGTTATTACCAATTGGTGGTGATACCTTTTCTGAAATCATCAACAAAAATATGTACTATGTTGATAATACTTCTTTCCTAAGAACAGTCTTTGCTGAAGATGAAAGCTCAGTACTTTTATTTACAAGACCACGTAGATTTGGCAAAACCTTACTTATGGACATGTTTGCCGATTTCTTTCGTTTAGATTATGTAAATCCTACAGATACATCATTTCAACAAAAGCTCTTCAAAGATACTGAGAACATGAAAGATAAGAGTTTTGTTGATAAATACATGGGACAATTTCCCGTTATCTTTATTTCGCTAAAAGATATTAAAGGTATTAGCTATGAAGTAGCAAAAGGCGAACTTGTTAATCTAGTAAAAGGACTAGCTAGAACCTACAGTTTTCTGCAAAAAAGCGAAGTTCTAACAGATGATGATAAATTAGACTTAAAAAATCTGTGCAGTGATGCTTATCTAAAAGCTCCAATTAACCAAAACAACCTCACTTCAGCTTTAAGTTTTCTGAGTTCTTGTCTGTATAAACATTTTAAGAAACAGGTAATTCTTCTAATTGATGAATATGATGTTCCATTAGCAAAAGCTGCTAGTTGGAAATACCATAAAGAAATGGAAGACCTCATCAGTTCTTTTTTAGGAGTGCTAAAAAGTACGCCTAAAAATACCAACGAAGAAACAGCCCCTATTTTAAAGGTCGTTATGACAGGCTGTTTAAAGGTTGCAAAGAACTCTATTTTCACTGGTGTTAACAATGTTGTTATAAACACTGTTTTAAGTTCACAGTCTGAATTTACACAAATCATAGGATTTAACAGAGAAGAAACTAAAAAGATCTTAAAAGACTATAACCTAAGTAACTATGAGGAAATGTTCAAAGAAAACTATGATGGATACCGTTTTTATAAGGATGAAATGTTCTGTCCATGGGATGTAATCAACTTTGTTGCAGAAAATTATAAGCACGTACTTAATCATCAAGAATACAAAATAAAACCTGACAACTACTGGATCACTAGTACCTCCTCAGATGTAGTAAAGGAATACATTGGTTTCTTGAAGGAAGATATAAGACAGCAACTTCAGGATCTTGTTGACAGAAAAACTATTGAAGTAAGCATCAATAATTCTATGAATTACGATGATTTAAAACTTCATGATCCTGATGATTTCTTCTCTTTATTGGTACATACAGGTTACTTAACAGCTGTTGGTAATCCATCAAAGAATAACTACATTGTAAAAATACCAAATGAAGAAATCCTAAATTGCTTTGAATCTAATATCAAGAAAGTCTTTGATGACAATTTAACTTCAGGTCCCGACAAGAAGGCAGAAAAGTTAGCTTCAGGATTTTTAGAAGGAAACACATCAAGTGTTACTGCTATTCTTAACTCATTGTTGACTTCATATGTCTCTATCAGAGATTTAGCAACAAAATCAAAACCAGAGAACTTCTATCATGGCTTTATGTCAGGAATATTTACAGTTTCTGAAAAATGGGTAAAAGAATATAAATCCAATTTTGAAGCAGGCGATGGTTATGCGGATATTTCTTTTAGAAATTCAGATAAGACCAAAGTTGCTATTTTGGAACTTAAGAGTTCACCTAGCGAAAAAGATATGAAAGTAGTTGCTCAAAAAGCTCTCTTGCAAATTGAAGAAAAACAATATGCAAAAGAGTTTTTAGAATTGCCGACTGTCCAATCAATTGAAACTTATGGAATTGCCTTTTTTAATAAACAATGCTACATCGTTTCAAAAAAATAATATAGTTAAGGGTTATAGGTTGTAGTTTGCTCTTTCACGATTAGACTCATTTACAACCTTAATCAGTCTCCAATTTTAACAAAAGGCAATCATATCACTGCTAAATAAAACTCATTTAGTACCGACAACTATAGAAGTACAGCTTGTTTTGTAAAAAGGATTTAGTAAAAAAAAATGCCAATGGAAGACAATAACCACGGAGATAACAGCAATACAGTTGGTGAGTACTGTTATGAACTAGCCCAAAAGCTGTTTCCAATTTGCAGAAGTATCACTGGTAATGGTTTTAGACAGTCTTTAGCCATCTTAAAAGAAGAGTTACCTGAGATAAATGTTTTTGAAGTACCATCTGGCACTGAAGTTTTCGATTGGACCGTACCTAAAGAGTGGAACTGTACAGAAGCTTATATTGAGGATGAGGATCACCACAGAGTCATCGACTTTAAAGAAAACAATCTGCATGTATTAGGTTACTCAGCACCTTTTGATAAAGTACTTCCATTTTCTGAACTTAAAAACTACATCTACACGCAAAAAGATCAAAAAGATGTCATTCCTTATGTAACCTCATACTATAAGGAAAGATCAGGCTTTTGCATGTCTCAAAATCAATTTGATGAATTAGCAAAACATGAAGATCAAAAATACCATGCTGTAATTAAAAGTACTTTAGATGAGCATGGCTCTTTAACTTATGGTGAATGCATCATCAAAGGTAAATCAGATAAAGAGATTTTAATCTCAACTTACCTTTGCCATCCTTCTATGGCAAATAACGAGTGCTCTGGTCCTGCTTTATCCGTAGCTTTAGCAAAGTTCATTAAAGAAAAGCCTCGTTACTATACCTACAGATTTATCTACATACCTGAGACCATAGGCTCTATTACTTACCTTTCAAGAAACCTTGAGTTTTTAAAGAAAAATACCGTAGCAGGCTTTGTACTGTCATGTGTTGGTGATAATCGAAATTACTCATATGTAAAAACGCGTTATGGCAATACCATTACTGATAAATTACTTGAGAATACCTTAAAGCATTTAGTTCCTTCACATAAGGCTTATTCTTTCTATCATCGAGGATCTGATGAAAGACAGTTTAATGCTCCTGGTGTAGATTTGCCTGTATGCTCTGTATCTAGAACTAAATATGGAGCCTATCCTGAGTATCACACCTCAAAGGACGATTTAACCTTAATTAGTCCTGAAGGCTTTGCTGGTGAATACGAGGTTATGACTAAATCTCTTTTAGTACTAGAGAATAACTTTAAATACAGAATCAACGTATTCTGTGAGCCACAATTAGGTAAAAGAGGACTCTACCCTACTATAAGTCAGAAAGGCTCATACAGCTCAATTATTGCCATAAGGGATTTCATTGCTTATGCTGATGGCACCAATACCTTGTTAGATATTAGCGAACTCATCAATATTCCAGCCTATGAGTTGATAGCAATTAAAGATAAACTGCTTGAAAACAAACTTATTGATGTAATGAATTAGTGTAGCAATAGGTAGTAGTTAGTTGATTCTCTTAAAGGATTTATTGTGGATATCTATTCAAAAATAGTTGACTGTTTTGATCTGAAAAAAGGTGACTGCATTTGGCTTTCATCTGAACTTATCAAACTTGTTTTACTCTTAAAAAGAAACAAGATTACTTTTGACGGTAATGCTCTTATTGAAACTTTTCAAAAGGCAGTAGGTCCAGAAGGTACTATCTTAATTCCAAACTTTTCGTTTGAATTTAGTAACCATAAGTTCTATGACATTAGAAAAACCAAAGGAGTGACTGGAGCTCTTGGTAATATTGCTCTTAATAGAGATGATTTTAAAAGAACCAAACATCCTATGCATTCTTTTGAGGTTTGGGGTCAAGATCAGGACTATCTTATTTCATTAAATAATAGAAACTCTTTTGGCAGTGATTCTCCATTTGCCTACTGCATTTCTCATCATGTTAAACAAATTATCTTAGGCACTGATTATGTTCATGCTATGACTTTTGTTCACTATGCAGAGGTTGCTTGCAATGTTCCATACAGATTTGCCAAAACATTTACAGGTAAGTACGTGCATGAGAATGGAACAGAGGAAGAATATTCTTGTGATTATGCTGCTAGAAAGCTAGAAATACGACCTACAGAATGTTTTAATCGTATGGGAGCAATTTTAGAAAAAGCAGGGACCTCAAAGAGAATTGATACCTTAGGCATCAACAGCTATTTAGTTGATCTAGCCAAAAGCTTCCCTATCATTTGTGAAGACATTATTAGCAATCAATGTAAGAATATCTACGAATTTAATATTCCTAGAGAAGAGATTTTTACCTACTAGCACCAATTAGGCATATCCCATGAAAACAAATATTCTTCAGTATCTTGAAGAGACTGCAAAAAAATATCCAGATAAAGTAGCCTTTGCAGATGCAAGTGAAAAGCTATCTTTTAAACAATTAGAAACAAATGCCAGAACAATTGGTAGTTTTCTGTTAGAAAAGACAGCTCCTAAAAAGCCTGTTGTGATCTATATGAAAAAAGGAGCCAATAATCTCAATGCATTTTTAGGTGCTGTATATGCAGGATGTTTTTATGTTCCTATTGATAGTGGTATGCCAAAAGATAGAGTTTCTTTAATATTATCAACACTAAAGCCTAGTGTTGTAATTTATGATGACTCTACTAATAAGAATATCAAAGAGCTTAATATACAGTGCCAGTGTTTCAATTATAAAGACACGCTTTCTGCTATTGCTGAAAAACAAAAGACTAAAAGCCAAAAGTTAGATATAAACTTAAAATTAGATAAAATAAGAAACAGACACAAGAGTACCGATCTTTTATATGTGCTTTTCACCAGTGGTTCTACAGGCACACCTAAAGGTGTTACCATTTCTCACCAAAGTGTAATCGACTTTGTTGAATGGATTTGTGATAAATACTCTTTAAATGCAGAAAACACCCTGTGCAATCAGGCTCCATTCTATTTTGATGCCTCAGTACCAGATCTTTATATTCCGTTAAAAACAGGTGCTACCGTATTTATTCCACCTAAGATGTTCTACACCTTTCCTAAAAAGATCTTAGCCTATGTAGTCGAAAACAAAGTTAACACTTTAATTTGGGTTCCATCTGCTTTGTGCAATGTAGTTAACTGCAAAGCCTTAGATTTATGTGTACCAAGTGAAGTAAAACTTGTGATCTTTTGTGGCGAGGTGATGCCTTGCAAACATCTTAATGTATGGCGTAAAGCCTTGCCTCATACCAAATTTGTGAATATGTACGGTCCAACTGAGGCTACCTATGCTTGTACCTATTATGAGATAGATAAAGAATTTAGTGATGATGACAAGTTGCCTTTAGGCAAAGCTTGTGAAAACAGTGAAATCATTTTATTAGATGAGAAAGATGCACTTGCTGCAGATGGCGAACAAGGTGAAATTTGTATTTTAGGACAATGTCTGTCTAACGGATACTATGCTAATAAAAAGAAAACAGATGAAGCTTTTGTACAAAATCCATTAAATCACTGTTGGAATGAGTTGATGTATAGAACTGGAGATCTTGCCTATAAGAATGAAAACGGTGAGCTCATTTTTGCAGGTCGCAAAGATTTTCAAATCAAAAGACTTGGACACAGAATTGAGTTAGGCGAAATTGAAAACGCATTTCTATCTGTAAACGGTATTGATAGCGCCTGTTGCATTTATAATGAAGAAAACAGCGATATTATTGGCGTGTATGTAGGTAAATTAGAAGTGGAACAATTAAGAGAAGAAATCTCAAAGAAACTACCTAACTACATGATGCCAAATAGTATTGAGAAGTTATCAAGTATGCCAATGAACCTAAATGGCAAAATTGACAGAACCACTCTAAAACAAATTTATTCTTGAGGATATTATGGAAGAACTACTAACTCTGCTGTCTCAAATTAAAGAAGATGTTGACTTTAAGAACAGTGTAAATCTTGTAGAAGACGGTGTTTTAGATTCTCTAGAAATCGTTGCTATTATTGATGGCATTGAAAAAACATTTAAGATTTCACTCGATCCTGATGATATTGATCCTAGCAATTTTCAGTCAGCGACCGCTATGTGGAACATGGTAAAGAAGCACTTAGCTTAGAATTGAGAAATTTAAAGGTTCTGCCTTGAAGAGGTAGGTGGGGTGGCAGAACCTTTAAAACCTTTTAGATAATTTCTAACTTACCGTCAATAGCTCCTGCTTTATCTAAAGCTTCTAGTACTGACATTAAATCACCTGGTGCTAAACCTACTTGGTTTACGGCTCTTACTAAGTCATCTAAGGTTGCACCTGTATCAAACTTGAACATCTTACCTTTCTTCTCACTTACATTGATTTGAGAATCAGGAACAATTGCAGTCTGTCCTTGAGAGAAACTGTTAGGCTGAGATACTCTTGGATCTTCAGATACAGTAACAGTAAGACCACCATGAGTTACGGCAACTGGTTTTAGTTTTACATTATTACCTATAACAATGGTACCAGTACGTGAATTTACTACGATTCTAGCAGCATCTTCACCTTGATCGATTTCAATGTTCTCAAGAGTTGATAAGTAAGATACTCTCTGAGATGGATCACGTGGAGCACTAACTCTAATTGAAGCTGAATCCTGAGCTACAGCTGAACCATCACCATAAAGATCGTTAATTGCATCAACTACATTTTTGGCAGTGGTAAAATCAGCACGATTTAAGTTAAAGACAAATGAATCAGTCTGACTGAAGTTATCAGGTACTTCGCGCTCTACAATTGCGCCATTAGCAATTCTGCCTACTGTAGGAGTGTTTACAGTAACCTTTGAGCCATCAGCACCTTCTACACCTAAACCGCCTACAACCAGTGAGCCTTGAGCGATGGCATAGACGTTGCCGTCTACACCACGTAACATGGTCTGCAATAAGGTACCACCACGTAATGAAGTAGCTTCACCAATTGCAGATACAGTTACGTCAATAGTTTGACCAGTCTTTGAAAATGGAGGCATAGTTGCATGAATTGCTACAGGAGCTACGTCTTTAATCTTTAAAGAAGTGCTCTCATCAATCTTGATACCAAAGTTATTTAGCATTGAGCGGAAGCTCTGCTCTGTAAACTTTGAGTTCTTTTCACCGGTACCTGCTAAACCAACTACTAGACCATAACCTAAAAGCTGGTTTTCACGAATACCTTGAATTGAAGCAATATCTTTTAATCTTGCAGCTTCTGCATCATTGATGCTAAGAGAGCTTAATACAGCAACTCCTAAGCACAATGATTTAAAAAACTTTAATGCAATTCTCATAGTCCCCACCTTACAAAACTAGAAGAATATATTAAATGCGCTGTTAAACAGTCTAGACAGATAACCGCGTTCCTGAGTATCCGCAAAATCACCGGTTCCACCGTACTGAATTCTAGCATTTGCAATTCTCTGTGATGATACAGTGTTATCTGAGCTGATATCAGCAGGTCTAATTAGACCGGTTACACGGACATATTCATTTCCGTTGTTTAACATCAACCACTTCTCGCCTTGTACCTGCAGGTTACCGTTAGAGTATACCTTTACTACACTAACTGAAATCTGACCTGACAACTGGTTTGACTGTTTAGCCTTAGCACTTCCTGAAAAATCATTGGAGTTGCTAGAAGACAGTGTTGGTGTCAAATTCTTGAAATGTAAATTCTTACTTGCAAGAGTTATACCACCATAGTTATTGTTCCCAGATTTTTTAAGATCAGTAGTAGCATTCTTACTTGCAGAAGTTGCTTCTTCTAGGGTTACAGAGATGATATCACCAACTTTATGAGCTGATGTATCTGAATACATACCATTGTTCATGGTATAAGGATTATAGATACCACCAGTAGGTACTGCGTTGGTGTAATCCTCTTCAGGCAGCGCAGGAGCATACTTTGGATCATCTGGTTTTGCTGAGAATGTATCTAGAGCACAACCTTGTAATAGCACTAACTGTGATAAAGCAATTGCTAAAATAACCTTCTTCATTTTACCCCACCCCTATTTTAATAACCTACTTCTTACTTTACCTACCACTCATAACCTAAACTATACTGACTGGATTAAAGAGCCCATCATAGAATCTACTGTGGTTAGAACCTTTGAGTTCATTTCGTAAACACGCTGAGCCTGAATTAGATTTACTAACTCCTCAGTTACCTTTACGTTTGAAGTCTCTAACATATTCTGTCTAATTACGCCCATACCATCTTCACCACCGATACCCTGTTGAGGAGCACCTGATGCTGTTGTCTCTAAGTAGAGGTTGTCACCGATGGACTCAAGACCTGTTGGGTTAATGAAATCTGTTACGGTGATCTGACCTAAATCCTGTGAAGCTGTATCATTTGCAACTACCACAGATACCTGACCATCACGACCTACTGTCAAAGAAGTGGCATTATCAGGAACTTGGATCTGAGGTAATAGAGGATAACCTTCACCTGAGGTTACGATAGTACCTTCTTCATTCTTGGTAAACTGACCATTTCTGGTGTACGCAGTAGTACCATCTGGTAACTCAATTTCGAAGAAACCACGACCTTGAATCATTAAATCAAATGAGTTGTCAGTAGTTTCAACATCACCCTGAGAGAACTGTCTTTGAGTTGCAACTACCTTGGCACCTGAACCAATCATTAAACCTTCAGGTAAGTAGCTATCAGCTGATGATCTGCCACCTGGCTGATTGATCTTTTGGTATAAAAGATCTTCAAATACAGCTCTACCACGCTTAAAACCAACTGTTGAGGCGTTGGCAAGGTTATTTGATGTTACAGAGATATTGGTCTGCTGCGCATCAAGACCTGTTTTACTAATCCATAGTGCTGGGATCATGTTCTACTCCTTGCTAATCGTAGCTCAATAAAGTGTTCTGACGTTCATCCATCTGACTTGCTGACTCCATCATTTTCACCTGAGTCTCATATTGTCTTTGGATCCTGATCAGATTTGTCAATTCTTCGACAGGATTTACGTTTGATGATTCAAGCATACCGCTTCTAACCTGTACGCTCTGATCTTCAGTCATTGCTGTGCCGTCAATATTACGGAATAAACCGTCATAACCTTTTTCAATATTTTTATAGTCATCAGGCTTTACAAGTTTGATACGACCAAACTCTTCAATTACATTTGAATCAGCGCCCTGTGGTCTACCTGAAATAGTACCGTCGTTGCTGATTTGAATATCAGATAACATTGCAGGTAATACGATAGGATCACCTGAGTCTGATAAAACCTGAAGACCATTGGTAGTTCTTAAATTGCCATTTACGTCAATTTCAAAACTACCGAATCTGGTGTAAGCTTCGTTACCTTCTTTGTCATTGACAGCAATAAAACCATCGCCATTTAAAGCAACATCTAATGGTCTATCAGTAGTTTCAATAGCACCACCATCCATGTTGTAGCCAGGTCTTTCTGTCATAGCAAAAGCTCTGGTTGGATAAGCATCGGCAAAAACAGACATTGCTCGTGAATTTTCGAAGTCTGCCTTAAAACCAGTGGTGCTTGCATTAGCCAAGTTATTGCTGCGCACAGCTAAGCTATGGAAATTCTCCTTAGCTCCTGACATTGCAATCCACAATAAATTATCCATTTAAAACCTCCGGAAAATGACTTTTCCTCTTACTGATGTTTTAAATGCAATCGCCGTGCCATATTCTATAAATATGCATTCTATAGCGCTTTAAAATTTGAAGTGATTAATACAAGATTAATAGAGGACTTAAATTGTCAGGAAAATGACTGTGAATTGTTTGCTAGTATTAGATTACTTGAATGAGAGTTATAAGGATCCTTGTTTTGAATCATCGTAAATGACGCAATCTTGAAGTTTGTTTACGCTAGTTGTTTGAATAGCTGTTTGTGTTTTGGTAATTGAGATAAGACATAAAGAGATCCTAAAAAGTACACGTTTTAAGATCTCTTCTAACTTTGAAATGAGGTTAGCTCTTATAGAGCAATCTGCTCTACCTTGTCTAAAGATACCTCGCCATAACCTAATAAGTTTAACTTGGTGTCTGAAGTAGTCTTGCCTAATACAACTGAACCTACAGTTGCATATGTCTTTACAGGTAAGTTTACGTTCTGACCATCCTGTGAAGCGGTAACGTTAATTGTGTATTTACCTGAATCATACTTAGCACCAGTTTCCTGATCCTGTACACCATCCCAGCTAAAGTCAATTTTGCCGTCTAAGGCAGCTCCTGCCTCGAAGGTTGAAACAACATTGCCGTTGCTGTCAGTAATGCTGATCTTAACATTTGAAGCACCATCACCAGCATCAATCTGAGCGGTAATAGGATTAGAGCCATCAAAGAAAGCAGTCTTTGTATCAACTAATACGCTTCTACCTACCAAGCTTGAAGCTGATAGAGCTGAACTTGATGAAATTGCATTAACTACGTTATCAACGTTGTTAGAAATTGTTGATAAGTTCTCAACAACTGATAACTGTGACATGGTAGTTACCATCTGGTTATTATCAACTGGAGAGCTAGGATCCTGGTTCTGTAGCTGAGTTGTTAATAACTTTAAGAAATCCGCCTGATCTAGAGAGGAGTTACTCTTTTTGGAGGTTGCCTCTGCAGCATCTGATGCAATACGGGAGGAAGTTTTACCTATTGTACTGTAATCAAAACTCATCGAATGTTCCCCCATTGAAACCTTAAGGTGGCAAGCTTTGCCACTTTTACTTTGTATGCTGTATATACATCAAGATATGTGCCAATAATTTACAAAACACTTTATACATTTTTAATTTTTTGATTTTTAAAGTATTTCTAATTATTTTAGGCCAATATTAATGGCTAATTAATCTAAATTCTCAGGATTAATCATCTTGATTAATTGCAATACGGCAAATATGAACCTTTCCAATTAATGGCATTGCCACCTTTATCATTACATAAGAAAGGTCATTGGCAATAACTTAACAGCTAAATGCTACTAGATCTGAGCTCTTTCAATAATACATTGAT
>DKDL01000028.1 GCA_002449335.1 Succinatimonas sp. UBA6849
ACAATTACAGCAAAGATTATGTTAATAACATGAAGGATTATCCTTCATACAAACAGGCAATAATTAACTTATCCTGTTTATGCCAATACTTTGATGAAACTATACCAGATGATTACAAGATCATTAAAGCAAGAGCTATTAGGTTACGCATGCAATCAATTCTCTGCTTAGTATCATTATTTTTAGGTGTAATTTGTTTTCTTGTTCTTAATATAGGAGGTTAAAATTACAAATAAAAGACAAACTCAAAGGCCTATACCTACACTTCCAAGTATGCCAACATTGCCAAGTAAAGGTTTAGGTCCAGTTAGAGATAATACAAATAAAGACGCAAGATAAGTTATATGCATCGCTCTAATAAAGCGGTGCATTTTATTGTAAAGCGTTGTATCTTTTACTACTCTCTTTTACAGCAATTGCAGAGTCACCAGAATGTTGGTGAGTTACGACATTGTATCTTTTAGTTAACTCATTACGTTCAACTGCAATCTCATCACACTTAGCTGAGAGCTTAAGGACATACTCTGCAAGAGTTTTTCTGTCATGTCTAAGTTGTCCACATTCACAGGTTGCTTTAGCCTCTCCGGAAGAGGTGGAATTTGAGGACAATGCTGTTCGATTGGTACTGGTATTGTCTGACTGCAAGCTGTTAGCATGCAACTTAGACATAGCAGCATTGTACTTATCTTTAATCTTGTTAATCTCATCTGTAGCCTCTTTGTCAGCCTGTTCCTGTTTAGCTTGCCATTCATGTTCTGTTTTAAGCTGCTTAACTAAAGCATCCTGTTCATTCTTTAATGCTGTAGTCTGAATATCGATAATCTCAGCTCTGTAATGCTTAGCTGTAATGGTGATACCAAAGCATCCACCAATAACAGCTGACATGGTAGCTACAATTAAAAGTAATTTAAGATCCATAAATGATGTAAGCGATTAAGCCAATTAAAACAGCAAGCAATACAAGATAGCTTGTTACTTGCGCATGAAACTCTTTCTTTGAGTACTTCTTATAGTCAATTGAGAGCTTTACAACTCCTAAAAGAAAGAAGCCAAAGAACATCAGATATATGATTAAAAATGTTGTTTCAAGAGAAGTCATATGAACATTTTATCCATAAAGAACTCTTTCATATCTTTGGATAGCTGGATATCTCTTTCAACTTGAGATATAGCTTTATTCAACTCAATCAAGCTTTTTTCAATAGCAGGTAACGTTGAGCTTTCAACTTTTGGAAATTCAAGGAACTTAATATGTTCATATTTAAAGTTAATTCCTTGATTGCACTTAGCATACAAAAGTGGCCAAGCTATTGATGAAAGAAGTTCAAAAAAGCAATTTGGATATCTTTTAGGAATAAAAACACACCAGCGTGTAGCATCTTCAAGAATTGTATCTTTTTCAATTCTGTTTACTTTTAACGATGAAGCTGAAAGAGCTACATAGCAGCATCCTGCTTTATATGTTTTGCCGGTAATTCCTCGTTCAAAATCGCACCATGCATTGTAAGAGACCATTTCCATGCTTCAATTGCCTGTTGTTCTTTTAAAGAAAAACCTTTTAAAGTAGATATGTTGTTTAATAACTTTTGCTGATTCTCAAACAGCTCATCTTCAATTGAGACTAATTCATTTATTGTCTCTGCAAGTGGTGGCGGTGGAATATATTCAAATGAATTTACATATCTTGGTATATTGAGGTTAAATTCATTCTTTGCAACTTCTTCATAAGTAGCAACATGAGCTAACTTTTCGACTTCACTTCTTAAAGCATATAAACCTAAGATCTTGTTGATATGCTCTTCTTTGACTTTGTTGAATTTACCTTCTTTGTCACATAAGGTACTAGCATCAACAACTAAAAGATCCTGTGTCTTTTTTTTGTCAAAAACTAGCAAATGTACAGGTATAGAAGTACACATAAAGCAATTATTAGGAAGACCAATAATTGCATCTACGATATGATCTTTAATTAAAGCTTGTCTGATATCGCCTTCGGCATTACCTCTAAACAAAATACCATGAGGCAAGATAAAACAAGCTTTTCCATTATCTTTTAATCGACTTAATCCATATTGGATAAAAGCATAATCTGCAGCCTTTGCAGGAGCTATTCCATACTTATAGCAAGGTCTTTTATCTTGATTCCATTTGAGTGAATACGGTGGATTGCTGATAACAACATCGAACAGTTTTGGTTCTACATTCTCTACTTCAATAAGTACTGAGAATTGAGAGCCCTTTTCAAGCTTGTACACATGCTTATATTCTTGAGTAAGAGCATCACCACACAATACTTCACCTTCAATGTTTCTAACCATCAAGTTAAACAAAAGAAAAGGAATAGTGCGCTCAGAAAACTCTTCACAATGAAAGTAAGCTGACTGGTTAATTTTCCATAACTGGATTGTTAGAGCTCCAGTTCCTGAGCATATATCAGCAGCGCTCTCAAAATTTGATGGTAGTAACTTTGCAGAAAGCTCAGCAATTCCTTCAGGTGTAAAGTCTTGTTTTAGACTATCTCTAGATGCATCATTTAGCTGAAAGTCAGCCATCAATTCATCTTTAGAAAGATCATGCTCTTTTACATACTGAGCACATAGCTCATTTGGATTTTGTAAGAGTAGGCTTAATAGCTTTTCAGGTACTTGATATGACTCTTTTACATTAAAGTATTCACAAAAGTTCATATTAAGTACCGGCAATAAATCTTGGTGTGAAGCAAACACCTAAGATTAGTTACATATCATAAAAGTTTACTTCACACTTAAGAACTGTCTAATAAGACGGTATGCAAGATCTTTTAAACAGCTCTTAAGTATGAAATGACACCTTTTATTAGACTAGTGAAAAGTTTAAATGCACGCTAATCATTTCATACTTATGAGCAATCTACCAGTGGAACCGTTAAATAAAAAACTAGTAAACCACTCATAAGTATGAGCTGTCTGTTTTACTTCTGACAGCAAAGAAGTGAGATTTTCAAATACCTGAGACATGTTGTTTCAAGCACCTGAACACGTGAGAAATCTTAAGAAAGAAACAGCTTTTGTTCAGCCTGCCTTCTTTTTGTTAATCCTGGCAGAACTACACCGCCTGCTTTGTTAATATCTAAGAACTCAAGCGATGCGCCGTACTTATCGCCAGCTTTCATCTTAGACCAAAGTTTATAGCTGATTAAAGTTTGGATTGGTGTTAACTGACGACCATCTTTAGTACGTTTTCCTGACAGATTAAATAGCAAACTGCAGAGAGCATCAAACATGCCTTGAGTAACTTCAATTTCATCGGCATTTAATGCTGCTGTAATCTGTTGCTCTACTTTTTCAAGATCTAACTTTAAAAGACGTTCAGCTTCAAGCTCTGTACAAATGCTGTATTCATTAACATCAGGGCCATGGTGACCATAACCAATCGTCCATCCTTTTTCGCTTGATACAGGCTTATATGCAGCAGTTCTTAAACCTTCAAAGTTCATTATAAGAGCAATACCGTGACTACTTACTTTCATCATCTGATTTACCCTCAACTTTCAAGTTAATAACTTGTCTAATCTTTAGTGAGATATAGTCACTGCCTAAAAAACCTACGAATGTACCAATTGCAACACCTAACTCCAGAGGCCACTTAAAGTAATACTCTGAAATTAAGATAAGTGCAGATGAGAGCATAGAGCATGTCAGCGCTTCACAAATCTTAGCCATGAATTTGCGTTTGGTAGAGCGTAAATATGCCATTACAAATGAGCATGCTGTACCAATCATCAAATAAATGACTTCTGGGGTTAAATGTTTATACATAGGAAATAAAAAAAAGCCCTCAATTTCTTGAGAGCTTTATTGTTGACAAATTAGGTTAATCTATGAGGTAAGAGGAAAGCGCCGATGTTCAATACGTACTTTTCCACTCTAATTGTTTTATAGTATATTCTTAAAAAACGATCCGTTAACGATCATTTTTCGATCATTTTAGTATCAGACTACGCTTAGGATAAGTTAAAGCTAAATCATCATTTCAATCTGTCTTTTTACTTTTTCTTTAAATTTGTCCTGTCTTTCGGTCGTTTTCTCTTTATCCTGAGTATATAAGTATGTCTTTGGCTCATTGATACTGCGATGCTCTACTCCTAAGCACCAGCGAACAGCTACAACAGGATCGTGATGAGCTCGTACATAATGCCTGCACAGTCTTCTTACTTTCTGATATGAGATTTTTAATTTGCAACAACATTCTTGAAGAGACCTGTACTCAACTCCTTGATATGTAAAACTTCTCACTTACTCACCCCTCATTTGTTTTAATTTGTCTTTCATCCAGTCTCTTGAATCAAAAATCTTCTGATTGATCATCGCTATCGTCATGTACCTTACAACATTCCACGGATGGGCTTCAAAAACGCTCAATCTGCGATGTTTGGCTCGTTGGATGGATATACCCTTACAGAATGACCTGATATTCCCTGCATCCTGTCCTTTGTGGTAATACCAGTGAAAGAATCTGTACAGCCCAGGACGTTCTTTTTTAAATTCACAGGTAACTGTTGCTATGATCTCTGCACTCTCCTCAGTGATAGCAGCATAACCATGCTCTGTAGGAACAGTACCAGCTGATGGACAGCCTCTGCTGATTCTTGTCCATACTCCATAAGAATCTAACAGACGCTCAAAAGCATAATCATCATCCAGTGCGTCAAGAATTTCTTTAGTCAGCATTTTCCAAACTCCAATCCTTCAAAGAATTATGCTCTGATACTGTCCAAACACCAACACGAATACCGGCTAATTTTTTGTTTGGTGACAAACGTCTGCAGATCAAAAACTCAATTAACGAATCATCATCATAAATACCTGCAAGCTTTAACACATCACATACAGGTTTGGCCATATTGTCTAAATCTCTCTTACGCCTGTCAGGAAAAGTAATTTCCATATACACATAAACAGGCTCAGCATACGGCGCTTGAATTTCATTCTTAATCTTTCGTGCTTCAAGCTCCATCCATTCACGATACTTAGGTGAATCTTTAATACCAATAATTCTGCGTGTCATATTGATAACGTATGGTATGAGTCGTTGGTTAGCTGAAGGCGGTAAGGTCAGATCAATAAGCACCATAGTCCACACTGTCCTTAATCAGCTTGTATTTAGTAAAAATAGACTGAACTCCTTCACTGTATGAATAGCTTTGACCATAATTCTGCAGATAAGTTAACATCCAGTTTTTAAAATCAGCATAAAAGCTGTTAACCTGAATAGCATAAGCTCTTAATGTATCTTCGTTATAGCCCAAATCACGCATGTATTTGACAGTATTAACGAAACGTTCATCGACTTCTTTTTTCTTGTCTTCAGGAAGAACGTTATCAAACAACATTACTGCAGGAAGCAGATGCTCGTCCCCTGCAGCAATAATCATGTCATACAAATCGTATTCATACATGCTATCCATGTTGCATAGCTCATCAAGGGCAATGAGGCTTTTCAACTTCTCGACTTCCTCATCCCATGCAAGAGGAATTGGCATATACTTCTTAACCGCCATACTCTTTAAAGTGGCAATATACATAGTCGCAATATGCTGCAGTTCAAGATAATCAATTTCCGGCAGATCTTCAGGTCTGTAGTAAATCACAAACTTGGTGCCAGGATATTCAGAGTATAGAGTGCCAGGAATTGAATATGCACCAAATACTGTAGCTACGTCTGACTTTAACTCTAAAGCATATTTAACCAGAGCACCGTTTTTCTTTGGTACTAAAGGCTGAGGGCCTAAAACGCGAGGTAGTGGTTTGCCTTCAGGAATATTCTTTACTCTAAAAAAAATCTTGCCACCCTTACCACCACAGACAGTATAGAACTCAGAAAGAATTTTTTCTGAAGTCAGAAGATTCATAAAGTTCTTCATAGTTACATCATCGTAAAAGTCACAGTCTAAAGCACATACATGGCTGTCACCCAAACGCAGATTGAGTGAATTACAACGACCGCTGTTTATATCTTCATGCGCCCATGTTAATAGCTGTTCTTTTGATGGTTCTTTCCATTTTCTGAGACTAGGAGCTTTGAAATGTGATGGAATCACTGTCCATCCAATTGAAGCTAAACCATCAGCTGTTTTGTGGAGGGCAGAGGTAAGGTCACGCTCATTCATTGGCCTTTGCTTAGTGATAAGTTCCCCTGAGATTTCATCAATTCCAGGTTCATTGATCATGATGTCTTTCATATAAATCATGGCATTACCTCCTATCTCTGAAGCGGTATTTTGTGGATCAGATTTACATTGCTGGTATTTGGCTGCATTGAAACACCGCGGTTAATCAATACTGTAGGTTCAGTATTTTTGATGATATTAAAACCACCGCCAGCAGTTCTGATTGCAGTAAATTCATTTTCACCAGCCTGACAATAACGGCTTTTAGCAATATCAATCTGAAAGCGAGTTATATCTTTGGTGCCGTTATTTGTTTCAGGGATCATGATTAGAGACAGAGCTACATCATGAACAATACCTGAACCGCCGGCAATGTCATACATAGTTGGTTTGTTACTCGTCCCGTTCTTTTTAGAAACAGGACGGCTTAACTGAACGAATGCAAGAGTTGCAAGATTGTTCTGTTCAGACAGCCTTACTAAGCGTTGCATCATGGCCTTGTTGCGCTCCCACATCTCACCTCTATATTTCATCTCCAATATTTGGAAGTAATCAATAATTAAAAGATCAAGGCCACCTGAATACACAAGGCGCTTAACCTCATTCTCAACGTCATAAATAGACATTCCACGACCAGCCATGATAGTTAAACCGCTCTTAGAGATGGTATCTTCAAAGGCTTTTAAATTCTGCTCAACAGGATAGCCATTCATGATTTGTTTTTGCGTTATATTCTGGTCGGTGCACATCATACGGAATGAGATAGACTGCGCGCTCATTTCAGCTGAAAGCATTGCAACCTTAAGACCTGCTAAAGCTGTACGTCTTGCAATTTCACAGCCTAACCATGTCTTACCTGCACCTGAATAGGCGCATATAATGGAAGTTTCGCCACGTCTAAAGCCGTTAAAGCGCTCATCAAATGCTTTATACCCTGTTGTCACATACAGCTTTTTTCTTGTTGCTGGATTTGATAGTTCTGCAACTTCCTGAGAAGCAGCACGAGCAATTTCATTCTTTCTTAAAATGTCTTTTTTAAGCTCTAAACTGGTATCACGTTCAATTGAAGTTACAGCCTCTTTTAACTCTGCAATAGGCTTTTTAGCTCTGGCATCTTCAATAAGTTTTTGAGCGCGTTCAACGATGATAAGACGAACTCCAATATCACGCATATCCTTGTAATGCTTGATAACATCGTCATAAGAACATGCTGTAGATTTGCTGATGATTTTCTTGATATCACTCTCTTTGATGCTCTCATCTTTTGCCCATGAGATAAAGGTTTTGTAGTCCCATTTATGGGCATAGCAGAACTTTCTGACAGCCTCCACAATCTTTTGTTGTTCTTGAACAAAGAAATGGATATCAGAGCCCAAATCAGACAGGAAGATCTGACGTTCCTCGTCTTGAAAGGAATACAGCAAAGCACGTATAATATAAGAGCCTTCTGAGGCGCATTTATCATAGTCGCTTATGTCTTCTTCATTTCGTGGTTTAGTGACAGCAGAAGGCTCTTTTTTAATCTCAACATTCTTATTAAGCTTTCCTGTTTTCTCTTCTTTTTGAATTACACGCTTGTAACCATTTGCTTGTGCTGCAGTAATAATCGCACCAATACCAGCAATATGATTACTCTTAAAAAACTCATTTCTCTCATGCTTTTCGTCTTCCTTTTTGCGGTTAGACGCATGAGATGCCCATGTTTGAGCAATCTTAAAAACTGTTTCGTTGTTAGGGTAATCTTTACCCAGAGCATTAAACACCATTACCCATGTATCACGGTTATTGGCATCAAGGTGCTCCAAGATCACTTCCAACTCATCATTGGAAGGTAAACTAATCGAAGAAGGCATCAAACATCACCTCTTTACCATATAATTCTTTATGCAATGGTTTTATTCCCAAAGCTATTTCCTGAGCTTCTTTGTTTAAACATTGAGGATCAGTTGACCACGCATCAAACCACTGTTGACCCCAGTCAAACGCTCTTTCTTCCTCTGTAGGAAAATCGCGGTTAGAGTCATAAGGTGTATAGACGTCTTCACAATCACCTTTAATAACCTCGTACATGAGACGGTAAATATACCTTCCAAAATCCATATCATGCTTAACAGCACTAAAATACTGAGGGTAGTCTTTGAATAAAACTTCAAGCACTTTAGAAGGGCTTGTACGTTGTTTAATGATTTTCTTTATAGCAGGGAAAACAACATTCTCACCAAGATACTGCTCAACATAATCAATAACTCTAGGTTTAAAGCCTTTAAAGTCATTAGGAACAGCAATATTCAGGAATTTACCTAATGGGGCCTTCTTAGGGTTCCAGCGTTTAAGTAGTGACTCAGCATAAATAGGAAAACACTCATCGCCATACTTACCCATAAGACACAGCTCTCCTAAGTACGTGATATTAGTAGCCATCCATTGAGTCAGGTTATAACCTTCAGGATCTAAAGGCTCTTGAGTAAAGAGACAGTTACCCTCACTATCAACAGCCTCTTTAGGGTCATAGTTGAAAGGTATATATGAATCCAGTTGATCACCAGTTGCAGGATCATGCATAAAGATTTTTGAAATTGATCCTTCAGATAGATCATTTAAAATTTTTTTATAAATACTCTCCCTATATATATCTATCTCTTCTTTCTTATATTCATACTTATGTATACACGTTTCGTTACCACTTCTGGTAATGTTTCGTTCATACTTTGTACACGTTTCGTTACCGCTCTTGTTTTTATCTGTACACGTTTCGTTACCACTTCTAGTAACGTTTCGTTCACAGTTGCTTACGCAATTTGAATTATCAGAGTTTTCTGTGTTTAATTCTGAAGAAGCCTTTAATTCATCTATTGTAAATAGGATATTGATTACTCTTCTCGCGCCTTTTTTTAAATCAACTTTTATCAAATTCAGATCTTCTAGTTCCTTAAAAGCTCTAATTATCTGAGGTTTGCTAAAACCAACTTCATACTTGAGAAGAGAATTAGAGATCCTTACTTGCTTATTCTCACAACGTTTGGATAGACCAATAATTCTTGAAAGAATGTATTTAGATGTTAATTTCATTTTTCTGTATTCAGGCTTTAGATGCGCTGTTGGAATAAATACAGGATAAACTTCATCATTCATATAGAAGTCCTTACTTAACAAGATCTTCAGGAATATTTTTCCAGCACTTCAAACGAGGAAAGCGTAGACGTAAGTATTTTGCCCACGGCATAGGTATGCCACGGTTAAGCCATTGCGAGATAGCACTAAGACCTACATTACATGTATCAGCTAATTTCTTTCTACCAATTTCTTCAATTACTATCCTTGAATAATCAATAGAAATTTTTGAATTTATCATTTTATATACCTTAATCAAAACTGTATTTCTATATATTATGATTTTACAGTTGTTAATTTTTTAAAACAAGTAAAAATATAATAAAATTTAACAAAAGTGAAATTAAGATTGACCGATATAAACAAAAGAAAAACTGTATATAGGAGATTAAAATTATGTCTCAACTAAAAGATAGATTAGCTGAAGCTTTATCGTATGCTAATTTAAACGCTAAAGAACTAGCAGATATAGCAAAGATTTCTCCTGCAACCCTCAGTCATTACAAAAATGGCAGATCAACTAAATTATCAGCAGAAATTGCCCAAAAGATTGCAGATGCTCTTGGTATAAACGTCGAATGGCTTGTCACTGGCGAAGGCAATATGATTAAGCCTAACATTATTTCTTTAGATAACGCAGATTCAGATAAACTGCCAGCTGGTTTTGTTCAAATCCCTGAATATAAGATCTGCTTTGGTGCTGGTGAGGCTGAAGAACCAACTTACGAAGAGATACAAGACTGTGTACCCGCCTATTTTAGATCTACATTCTTTTCTGATAGAGGCATAAATCCTAAGAACTGTAAGAGATTTAAAGTTATTGGCGATTCTATGATCCCTCTCATCAATGATGGCGATTACATCACTGTAGACTGCACACCTAAAGATTATATTGAGAACAACCAAATCTATGCTCTCGTATTTGATCATTCTCTAAGAATCAAAAGACTGATTAAATCATTCAAAAGCCTTACTATACGTTCAGATAATCCAATATATTCTGATGAAGTGCTGACTTTAGAAGAAGCAGCACAAATGATCCATATCATAGGAAAAGTAATAGAGCGCTCAGGCTCTGTATAAAGCAATTCATTAAGCTATTTAAGAAGGTTGTTACTTAGGTGACAACCTTTTTTTTATTCTCACTCCTTCTTTCTCCTGTCTAAAAAAAAATCAAAAATTTTGTAAACAAAATTCAAAGAAATTTCAAAAACATAGCATTTATTCATTTTACAACTGTTAATTTTTAATTGATATTTGCAAATACAACTGTAAAATACAAATATATAGTTTGAAACAAGAAATTAAACTTTATTAAATAATAATTAACATTTGGGAGACAACACCATGAAGGAGTTTTCAGTTTTAAGAGCGCACCTTTTAGGCTTTGCGATTGCCCTGTTTGTTGTTCTTGCATTTTTTGGAGCTGAAAACTTTTTCGCTCTGATTGATGGTTTGCTTTTTTAAGGAGATTTTCAGTGATTGATTTTAACGAATTTGCTTTAACACCTGATGATTTGAATTTGCATCATGAACGTGTGGCACGTATTGAAGCATCAATTAAGCCAGGTATGACACCTTATCAGCTGTGGCAGTATCGCAGACAGGAATCACTTGGTGGTTCTGATATTGGCACTCTCATGGGGTTAAATAAGTACACAACCCCTCATCAGTTATGGCTTGAAAAGACAGGTCGTGTACAGCCATGGAGTGGTAATGCTGCTACTCACTGGGGACAGATTTTAGAGCCTGTAATTGCTAAAGAGTATGAGGAAGTTTCAGGTCAGAAACTGGTTCTATGTGATGGATTGCAGATATCTCAAATTCCTTATCTAGTAGGTTCACCTGACCGCATTGTGCTTGATCCTGCAGATCAGACTAAAGCTGTAGCTATCTGGGAAGGTAAGACTACTAGAGGCAACACCGCTACTGATGATATTGACGAAGACGGTCGTGCAATCATGCTGTGGGGCAAAGGTGATGTCTATGACGAGGCTCATAACCTCGTACAGGCTGATAGTCAAATCCCTGACTCATACCTGTTACAAGTTCACACTTACATGCTTTTAACTGGAATTTATACAACAAAACTAAGCTGCTTACTTTCTACCTCAGATTTTAGAACCTACACAATTGATTTTGATGAATCGCTGGCACTTGAAATTTTAAGACAGGCTCGAGAGTGGTGGGTAAGACACATCTTACATGATGAAGAGCCTATGCGTACTGAGCGCGACTTAAAGCATATTCAGCAAGAGCCTACTAAGGTTGTTGCCTCAGATGATATTAAACAGAAACTGATTCAGTTTGATGCTTTAAAGAAAGACGCCAAAGCATTGGATACAAAGATCCAGTCATTAAAAGACGAGATCATCAACTTCGTAGGTACCAATGAAACCATTGTAGACAAAGACATGAAGGTTCTTTGCTCGTACAAGTACCAGCATGGCAGAACTTATATCAATAAAGACAAGTTAATGCTTATCAATCCTGATGCATATCAGCAGTGCTTAGCTGAGTACCAGGGCACAAGAGTTTTACGTTTATCAAAAGCTAAGAAATAAGGGAAAAGAATATGTTTACTAATTTTGCTACAGGCGCTCAGCCAATTAACCATCAGCCAAATGAAATGGCAAATTATGGACAGACTAACAACGCATTTCAGCCACAGCCACAGCTACAGGCACAACCTCAGCCACAGGTTAAGCCACAGCTACAGGCACAACCTCAGATTGTGTCTGATGAGGAGAAGAAGTTAGATCTTCAATCCCCTTTTGCCAAAGTTAAGAGTGATTTTGCTTTTAACACTAAAACAAATAAGCCTGAGACTGACAGCATTGATATGACCTCAGCATCAAACGGCTTTACCAAGCTACCAACTGACTTTGAAGGTGCTCGTGAGTATGCAAAGTACATTTCAAGCTCTCAGTTAGTTCCTGCTGCTATGCGTTCTACTCCTGATTGTGACCGCTCTGCAGATACTTTCTTAATTATTCAAAAAGGCAATCGTCTAGGTTTGCTTCCAGCTGATGCTCTACAGATGATTTACATCTTAGGTGGTCGCACTTCAATGAGCGTTAAGGCTAAAGCTGGTATCTGCAGAAAGTATGGTACATGGACAACTACCTTTGACGGATTGAATGCTACAGCTAAAGTTGAAGGTTATCGCTTTGACCGTCCTAATCAGAAAGAGTCATTCACATACACAGGTACAGATGCTGCTATCGCAGGTCGCATGGAAAAAGATGCCAATGGTCAGTGGGTTGGTACTCAAGCCACCTGGAAAACAATGTGGCCTGACATGTTACGCGCCCGCGCCCTGTCTCATTTCTTAGATCAGGTTTTTCCTGACGTTGTTGGTGGCTTTGTTGATGAGACATACGACCTTGATATTGAGAATGATACCAAGACAGCAACTGACAATAAAGAAAAGGCAGAACAGCTAATCAAGAAGGCACGTTCAAAGAAGTCTACAGCTCAAACAGCTTCTAAAGAGATGCCTTCTCTAGTGATTAAACACGAAGAACCAAAGGTTACTACAGTTCAAGATCCTGACACTGTAGCGCCTAAAGGTGACAGTCCATTCTAATCGTATTTTAACTTTTAATTTTAAAGAAGGAACTAAAAATGAATTTAGGCTCAACTCAAAATCTACAGGTTCAGAATCCAACAGAGGTATTTGACACCTTAAAAGGCTTACCTTTTGTCGCTAACTCAGGCATCTATGACGGCACTATCGTTACTGCCTTAGCTGGTACCAAACGTATTAATAGCGTTGAACAGCCATGTGCTCGCGTTGGTTTTAGAGTAGCAACTCAGGAAGGTGAGGCTCAGCTTTGGATTTCTTTAGATCTAAGTGGTGACTATGCATACCACTTACAGCATTTGGCAATTCTCTGCAACTGCATTGACCAGCAAGGCAACCTTGTGATCAACGAGCATCAGGAACAGCGCAAGGACGGAACTGTAATGGTTGTATACCCTGACTTGGTTGGTAAGAAGCTTAAAGTTGCTGTTCGCAGAACCGGTGAGGCAGATTCAGGTCAGCCATATATCAACCTAGCAGCTCTTTTATCTGTAGATGGTCGTACTGCTGTAGAACTTATCAACAATCAGCCAGCATCATGGATTGCGACCAATCAGAAACGCTTAATGCCTGAAGGTTACCCTCTATTCCACGCAAAGCCAAAGGAGACAGCGCCAAAGACAGCAGCTGCAGGCTATGGTCAGCAAACTCAACAGCCATACGGTCAGTCACAGCCTCAGCAGGTGTATGGACAGGCTCCACAGCAACCAGTATCAGGTTACGGCTACGGCGCATAGGAGTGAGTGATGAATAAGCCATTCTGCATTTATGGAGTGGCTTATCGCTCTAAAGCTGAATTTTGGAAGAGTTTGGGGTACGCATTCAGAACCTTCAACGAAAAGGAAACTTCAGAATGGGTAGCTCAAAAGTTAAGAGATAAATCTACAGAAGAAATTCATGAATTTTTAAGCGATAAGCTCAACAAGTTTTTGAAAAAAGAACGCAAAGGGACTATTTGGAATGTTTAAACCTAGATGGTATCAGCAAGAAGCATGCGATGCATTTTGGCAGTTTGTAGAAACTAACCATGATGCAAGTCGTAACCCTGTATTAGTTCTACCTACAGGCACTGGTAAGAGCGTAATTATTGCTTACATCATTCAGCATGCTGTTCAGACATGGGACAACATCAGAGTTCTGATGCTTACTCATGTTGGTGAGCTTGTTAAACAGAACGCTGGCAAGTTAAGTTCAATCTGGCCTGAAGCTGATATTGGCATCTGCAGTGCAACTCTAGGTCATAAAGATACTGATAACTCAATCATCTTCGGTAACGTGCAGTCTGTAGCACCACTGCTAAAGCGTGATGCTAATGCTTTCGGCATGCGCAATCTGATTGTGATTGATGAGTGTCATATGCTGTCTGAAGATGAAAATTCACAGTACAGACAGGTGATTGCAGCATTAAAGAAACTAAGACCTCAGATGCGTGTTTTAGGTCTGTCAGCAACACCTTACCGTATGAAGGGCGGTTATCTGACAGAGCAAAAGAACGCTGTCTTCACAGACATTGTTTATGACCTTAACTCACAGTTTGAACGCCTGATTAAAGAAGGTTACTTAGCACCAGTAACAACATTGAAGACTAAGCCTCATGTTGATCTTACAGGTGTTGGAACCAGAGCCGGCGATTATAAGCTTGATGAACTTCAAAAAGCTTGTGGCGATGATGCCATGCTGAAAAATTCTTTAGTCGAGGTAGTTAAGAGATCTTCAGGTCGTAGAGCATGGATTGTGTTTATCGCAGGTATTGAAAACTGCAACAAATGCGCTCAGTTGCTAAGAGAGATGAGTATCAGCGCTTATGCTGTTAACTCCTCATTCTCTGCTGAGGAGAATGCGACAAAGATTGAAGCTTTCAGAAAAGGTGAAATCAGATGTCTTGTATCTGCAGATCAATTAACTACAGGTTTTGATGTTCCTCAAGTTGATTTGATTGCAATGTTAAGACCAACCAAATCACCTGGTCTTTATGTACAGATGATTGGTCGTGGCCTACGCCCTGCAAAGGGTAAAAAAGATTGTCTTGTTCTCGATTTTGCTAGAAATATCGAGCGTCTTGGTCCCATTAACAATCCATTTATTCGCGCTCGTACTGAAAAGAAAGCATCGAGCAAGCAACAGGCACCGGTTAGATCATGTCCCGGCTGTCAGGCTTATATCCCTGTTCAGGCTACAGTGTGCCCTCATTGTGGACAGAAGATTGAGAGAAATCTTGAGCTTGAGCTTAAAGCTGGTGTGTTAATTGAGCGAACTTTTGGACATCAGCCAAAGCCTGGCAGAAAGATAGCTACAGTTATCTCAGTTGACTATACCGAGTATAAAAGCGTTTCAGGCAATGTGTCCTTTTGCGCTGTTTATACCTGCATCGTGGGAGGAAAGAAAAGAACTATTAAGAAGTGGTTAGCTTTCAACCAAAAGAAAACTTCTATTGGATATCTGGAAGCAACTAAAGCATGGAGAGAGTTAAGCAGCTATCCATACAAACTTGTACCACTGTCAGTAGAAGAGGCTATGCAAAGAACCAGTGAATTAAAAACCCCACTAGGTTTGGAATTTATTCCCAGAAACTTCTACTTTGGCAGCAAATTTGACGAAATTACAGAGTTTTTATTTAACGAAGAAAACGACTCAGCAAGGAGTGCATAAATGATTATTTCACCTCAAGAGATTAAAGCAATATTAGCTTTTACTTCAAGCAGTAAAAAGGCTGCTGAATTTTTACAGACAGTTTATGTTGACCGCAAGAACTCAAAGCTTATTGCTACAGACAGCTACAGTCTGTTGGTTATTAAGTCAAAGGATGAGGAAGATATTAAGTCTGTAGATCAGAACTCTCTTTCTTACTATATCAATAAATCAACATTCAAGTTTTGTGGAGCCAATGACATGCCTCTTCATATTGATTTGAATACAGGTAAAGTGTCTGACATTAACACAGGCTTTACTATTAACTCAATCAACATTAAAGGACGTGATACTTACGATGACTACCCAGTAGATCTTGACCGTATCTTTTCGCGCTCAGACATCATGGCTACCAACTGTATTTTTTCTTTAAGTGGTTTTGAAAAGATAAATAAATTAATCAGTATTTATGGTCCCGACTCAGAATTATTTTTAACTTTGAAATCTCGCAATACTGATTTTATTAGCTTTGAGATTGAGTCAAACAAAGCACTCATTCAATTTGCTGTTGCAGCACAATACGCTCAAGGATCTAACCTACTCTACCCTAAAGAAGGATCAGAGCTGTAGGAGAACATCATGGAAGAATTAGCACTTGTAACACGTAAGGATGTAATGACCACACTGGGCTTTAGTTCATTACACGGTTTCACTAACTATCTGAAGAAACACCCTGACTTTCCAAAGCCTGTAGATAGAGATAACTCTTTCTCAGGACGTGTATGTTACTTCAAGAAAGAAGTTGAAGCATATTTAAAAAAGGCTTTGCAACGCAAGGAGGCTTAACATGCTTAACGTCTTTGGATTAAAGATCTCATCCTCTGAAGGAATAAGAGAAGGCCTGGGGTTAAAGGGCAGTAAGTGGTGTGAGAAGATTGGTATCAAAGATTTATTGAGAATGGCTTTTCCCGATTTTGACGCTAATCAAATTAAAAAGGTGCTGCTGTCTTTTATTGATACAGGTAAATTCGACATTCCACCAGCACCGCCAAAAGCTATTTACGAAAATTATTGTGCTGAGTTTGGCTGCTCTTTTCCTTTTGACGTTAATGGTCAAGTTTTAAGCGAACAGAAGCCAGTAGCACAACAACAGAAACAACAACTACTGGTAGAAACTATGAACACTCAACAGAATGAAGAATACAGTCAGATTAAGAATGCGCTCTTAAATGAGATTGCCATTATTCAGGACACCAAGAACTACACCAATGATAATGGCGAGATTGATACGCAAAAAGCAGACATGCTTTTTAAGCGTGCTGAGGCTGTCAACAATATTGCTTCCTCATTAAATGACATGCGCAAAACTGAGATTGAGTCTAAGAGAGTACAGCTTGATGCTGTTAAGACAGCTCTATCTAATGGCTATGAAGTAAAAGTAAACGGTAATTTACTGGGAGTTGAAATTGGCTACAACAGGTAAGAAATGGACACGTAAAGATCGCAAGTGGAATGATGAGATTATGGAATTTGTGAAGTCTGTCTGTCCTTTACGTGAGCACGGATTTAATTCAAGACGAGAGCTTACTGAAGAAATCAATAGAAGATTTGGCAGAGAGTTTTCTATTGTAGCTCTGTGCACTCACTGCTATGAAAACGGCATTCAGCTAGGTTTGTATTATAGCAATTCAGATGTGCCACGTGGGGAAAAACACTGGAGACACAGACCTGTTGGTTCTTTTCAAATTAAGAAGGGCTATTTAAGGATCAAGGTAGCAGAGCCAAATCAGTGGATGCAGTATCAGCGTTATGTATGGGAACAGCATCATCCAGGACAGAGCGCTGAAGGTAAGACAATTATCTTTATGGATGGTGATAAATGCAACTTTGATCCTGACAATCTTGAATGCGTTGAGCGTGGAGAGTTATCAGTCATGTCTTCATTAGGCTGCACAAGTGATTGTTCTCGTGAAGAGAGAGAAATCTATCTTTTAAGAGCCAGATTGATTTGTGCTAAGACAAAGTTACTTGGGGTAGAAGAAGCTACAAGACTACATAACAAAATGAATTATGAACGCAGAAAGAATGATCCTGAGGTCAAGGCTAAAAGAGCTGAATATGCAAAAAGACGTATGGCAGCAATCATGTCTGATCCAGTAAGACATCAGGAATTTCTTGATAAACAGAGAGCGTACAGAGAAAAGAATAGAGAACGTATCAATCAATGGACTAGAAATAGAAGAGAGAAATTACAACATGCAAATTAAATATAAATTAGATGAAGGTGCATACAAGCCAATGCGAGCACATGACAGCGATGCAGGCTTTGACCTTTCATGCAGAGAAGATCAGGTTTTAGAGCCTAATGTAGCTAACACCATTGATACAGGAGTGCATGTGTTAATACCAGAGGGATTTGTAGGTCTTTTATGCCCTCGTTCTTCATTCAATGTTAAAGGCATTGGTACACCGATTGGAGTCGTTGATGCTGGTTATACAGGTTCAATCAGAGTTGTGTTAGAGCCTTTTAATGTAACAAAGATATTTAAGGGTAATCGCATTGCTCAGTTGGTGATTTTGCCTTTACCACAAATCAAGATGATTGAAGGTAAGGTTATTGGAGTTGATACCCATCGTGGTGATGGTGGTTTTGGTAGTACTGGAGAGTAAATATGAATATTGATGAATTTGCGTTGAAAGGTGAAACATTTAAGCCATTAGCCACTCCCTTTGAAAAGTATCTTGTCAGCGATTATGGCAGGGTTTGGAACTCAAAAACCAAGAAACCTGTAGCTTTAAGCAAATGCTATTTTTCAAATCACAAATCAAGAGGTTATCTGGCATGTATGCTGTATTCTGGAGGGGCTCAAAAACATGTATTTGTACATAGGTTAGTAGCCTCCGTATTTTGCGAGAATCCAGATCCAGAAACACACACAATTGTTGATCATATTGATAATGATCCCAGAAACAATCTTGCAAGTAATCTGCGCTGGGTAACACCTCGTATCAATACCACAGAAGCTTTTAGTAACGAGTTACAGAAATACACAAGATGGCTGATTCAAAAGACACAGGAAGGAACTAATGAAACAAACGGTATTAGGTAGAAAAAGAGAAGAAGGTAGATAAAGATGAGTATTGAACTATCAAAAGCAGAAGCAAAGATCTTGTACGCTTTCTTGAGAGGTAAAAGGATTAACTCAGTTAGAGATTACGTCGTACTACAAGATATTGTTTCACGTTTAGAAAGAGGTATTGAGAAAGGCGAATGATTATAGAAAACCTATTAAAAGGCTTAATTAACAAAGAGATTGAAGTCGAGGCACCAAATGGCAGAGGCATGGTTAAATGCGTACTGTTAGATTTTGATGAAAATGGAGTTCTTTTATATTGTGACAACACAAACATCACATCTTACTATCCATTTTCAAGCGGTATTGCGATTGGAATAGAAGGTAAAGTAGAACTTTAGATTATACCTCCTGTGTTTCTTACTATATTTATAGATTATTTGCTTGACATTAAATAATCAATAATATATAATTATAAACATAAGGAGGTGAGAGATGAAAAAGAAACGTAAGCAATCCCGCAAACGTAAATGGTCAAGAATAGAGATACTGATGCTATTAACTTTCCTTTCAACAGTCGTATATCAAATCCTTGACCTAGTATTAAGATAAACTTAACTGCCCTTAGGTTGGAGACCTAAGGGTACTTTAAGTTTAAGTTAAACTTGAGGTATTTTCAAATGAAAAAGTTAAATCGAACTGAATGGCTGTTAGTAGCTATCATTGTACTTAACGTTATTGGTATCACAATAAAGCTAGTTCAATATTTCGGAGGTTAATCATGAGAGGCGGACACAGAGAAGGTGCAGGACGTCCTGTTGGAACTACAGGTCCTAATAAAGCGCCAGAACTCAAGAAATCAGGGCGCATTGTTGTTGTCTGTACTGAAGATGAGATGAATCAGATTAAAGAGCTTGCAAAATCATCAGACAAAACCACAAGCAGATTTATTGTGGATACAATCTTAAAGAAGCGAGTTTAAGGCAGTTGAGATACTGCCTTAAAAGTCATCATCTATAAAAATAGATGTTCATCTATTAAAAAAGATGTTCCTCTATTTTAATAGATGATTTTAACAATATATTATACAAATGGCTTATTTATCGGATGCAAAGCACCTAAAATAATAGGCTGTTAATAAATAACATCTTGACTTTATTTTAGCTTTGAAATCTTTTTAATATTTGATTCTACCCTTCGTTTTAGTTTTTTAGTGTCTTCTGCTGGAGGTAAAGATTCTGGCTTTATACCTCTTTCATTTAACATTCCTCTAATTGCTGTGTTGTTAGCAACATGCTCTTTTGTAATAGGGGATTCTCCATGAAGATCGTTCTTTTCTACATTTAAATTTGTCATTTCAGTAGCTAAGCTTTTTGCTAATATTGTGACTGTAGGCAAATAATCTGCAAGAGGTCTACTTTTATTCTTAATACCTAATTTCTCCTTCATTTGATTGGTTGTTAACCCTCCAAATAATGCTTTATCACCTTTAGATCTTATTCTTCCAAAGCCTTGCTCATCTACTCCTCTTTCATAAATGTTCTTTGATAATTCAACCTCAGATCTTGTTAATCGTTCTCTAGCATTTAATCGTTCAACTTCATTTAAATTCTGTTCAATTAGTTCCATTTTTCTAGTTTGAACAGTAAAGTAACTCTGAGCAAATGCAATTGGTTTCTTTTGAGGATCTCCATTTTGAGCAATCATGTAGCATGCATATTTAGTTAATAAATAATCATCTACTTTTCTAGTTACGTCTTTGCCTATAGAAACATCCGATTGACAGCTAATAAAATGATCTTCAACTTTTATTCCATTGTTTTTGCAAGATAATATTGCTTTATTAATTACATCTGAAAAATTCTGCCATTTTGAATAACCTAACAAGTTTTGTAATTCTCTTGCCTTCCAATACTCTATTGTTTTACCTTCATTAGAATGTTCATGAACTGCCGAATCGAACCCTTTTTTATAATTTATGATTGACTGTTTATCCATAATTAAACCTTTTTATTTTAATAATCAAATATTTATCTTGTTTTTCCATTTTACTGACATCAGTAAAATGGAATTATTATTACTTTTATGTTAGCTTATTCAAACTAACTTTGCTTAGTTAATTCCTTTCTGATCTTCTCATGAGCCTTTGCTCTGCACTCATCAACATAATCACACCACTGCTGCATTACAGGTCTTCTTTTTTCTAAGAACTCACTGCGCTGATATGCCTTTCTTACCTGATTGTCCGATGAATGTGCCAAGCACAACTCTGCTACATCCTCTCTAATGCCCTGCTCAGCTAACCAAGTAGCACCGATTGAACGTATGCCATGGGCTGTCTGAATGCCACCAAGCCCAGCTTTTGAGAACATCAGACGTACAGATTCACGATTGATAGGTTCACCCTTGCGTTTAAAATGATCACTTGTAAATACATACTCATAAACACGAGGCATACCCTGTAGCAAGATCTTCAATTGCTTTGACATTGGCACTTCATGAACTCTGCCTGTCTTCATGATCTCAGCAGGAAAGCGAATAACATCATTATCGAAATCTATCCAATCCCATTTCATTTCAGCAATCTCACCAGGGCGTGACAATGTATAGAACTGTACCATCATCGCATTCCATACAACGCTATATACTCTAGGTTTGCATTCAAGAGCATAGAAGAGTTCAGGCAGTTCTTCAGGAGTGACTGCAGCTAAGTGCTCAGATGGTTTTCTTGGGTAATTAGTTTTGATATGAGTTAAGTCGTGCATATTTTCAATGCGACCAGTATTCTGTACAAAGACAGACATATCTTTTACGTAGTCACAGAGTTTTCTTAGAGTTTCAATCTGCCCTTTCTCTTCGAGTGGTCGCCACGCTGTGATGAGGGCATAAGCAGTTAGATCTTTGAGCTGAATGTTACCAAAGATAGGAATGATATGGCGCTCGATACGAAGTCTCATATATTCAAATGAACGAGCTGTAAGTTTCTTTTTAGCATACCAATCATTAAAAGCTTCTCTAACTGTATAAGAAGCATTCATAGTCATATCTGGTACAACAGAAATGCTTTTCAGCCATTCATCTTTGAGCTGTTTTGCCATAGCTACAGAGACATCAGGAAAAGAACCTAATCTTATGCTTAGATTTTTATTGTTCTGTTTAGCTTTCGCATACCAAGTGCCAATACCGGTAGCAGGAGACACTCTAATAAAAAGATTTTGCTCTACGGTATGATTGACCATTTTACCTGTAGCTTTAGCTTTTTTTACAAGGGCATTGAATTGTACAAAATTCATAAAATTAACCTTTAATTTGTCACTCTTTCGTCACTCCGTCACTCGCAAAAATATCAAAATTCGGGAGTGACGAAGGAGTGACGAAGGCATTATGATATGGTTAAGTTGGGATAACTTAGGATAGGTTAATTATAAGTTAAAGCGCATCAGAATGCGAGTTTTAAATGATTTTGGGATAGGTTAGGATAGGTTAAAAGATGTGAATTTGGTGCCCAGGACGAGACTTGAACTCGTACTCCTTGCAGAACTACCCCCTCAAAGTAGCGTGTCTACCAATTTCACCACCTGGGCAACGGAGAATATAATAGCAAATTTTGTTACTTTGTAAAGAGCAGTGTCTGCAAGAACCTATGATTTTTCAAAAAATTAGTATCTGTATCCTAATTCATTTGAGTTCAATAATCTGTCTTCCTGACCTGTTAACAGTTTTTTGTAAATTGTGTCATACAAGAGGACGTTTTGAACATACTGTCTGGTCTCTTTAAATGGAATATTCTCAACATACATTGCAGCATCTCTGCCCTTACCATCCTTAGATTTCCAGATATTGATCCTGCCAGGACCTGCGTTATAGGCAGCAGCAGCTAAAATTCTGTTGTTATCAAATCTGTCCAGCATATCGCGTAAATATGCTGAGCCTAATCTGATGTTATTCTCAGGTACAACCAGATCACCGGTGCCTGCATAAGACCAGTTGTTCTTTTTAGATACCATCTTAGCAGTACCAGGCATTAACTGCATAAGACCTACTGCACCTACAGGAGATTTAATATCAGGATTTAACATACTCTCCTGACGGGAAATACCATATAAGAATGAAATAGGTACATTAGAGTAGGATGAGTACTTCTGATATAGATTTAAAAATGGCTTAGGGAATCTGTAATCTAGGGCACTCCATCTTTGACCTGCAACTACACTAGAAATAGCATAGCTGATGTTACCTGTTGATAAAGCCCATTCAGCCATTAACATTGCTTCATCATTAGTACCAGTCTTTGCAATCTCACGCCATTCAATAGCAGCATTGCTGTCTTTTAAAGCTCTAAATTCAAAGAAGCGTACAGCTGCTTTGTTCTGAGCTACAGTCTGAGGCCATTGAGCTGTCTTTGATAAATGCTCATGGTTAAATGGCATTCTAGCTGATAGCTCTTGAGCTGCTAAGAAACCAAAGAAACTTCTGTCTTTAGCAACCTTTGCCATGAGAGTCTTGCTCTCTTGAGTGCGACCAATCTCGCGGGCAGCTCTTGCCTTCCAATAACGCCAGTTAATTGCATTCTTATCAAGATCAGTTAAATGGTCATATAAATCATAAACTATCTGCCATTGAGCAAACCAGATAGCTTTGCGCATACGCATCAGTTTAATCTCTTCAGACCAAACTACAGCTGGAAGATTTCTATCTACCCACTGCACTTCTTCTTCGGTAGATTGTCTTGATAAAAAGCCTTTAGCAATGATCTGGAAGATCTCTAAGCGCTCTGTGTCACTGATCTTAAACTTATCTGCAAAAGCTTCAAATGCAGGAGTTGCACTCTTCGGATCAAGATTTGCAAATCTCTTAAAGGCAAGCACCGCCGTTCTTTGAGTGTTTTCATCACCTTCTACATAATCTAGTGTGAGTACAGAAGCTGGATTGTCATATAGAGACATTTCCTGTGCTACACGTGGAGCAAACTGAGTTTGCTCAAGACCTGCCGCAAGTGAACGTGTAGTTTCGGTATAGTTTCTGGTGATATAAGCTCTTTCAAACTTTTCTAGCTGTACCTTTTCATCAAGATAACCATTCTGTCCCCAAACATAGATTAAACCAGCACAGCTTGATGGATATGGAGATAGCTGTAAATACATCTTTGAAGCAAAGGCTGCAGCTGTAACATCAGCTATACCCTGTTGCCAGCGAGCTTCGTAAAAGCGGCACTGAAGAGCCTGTTGAGGCTTAGTCATTTCGCTGTCATCATTGAATGGTTTCTTTCCAATTAAGTCTGATACTAATTTGTACTGACCTACAGATGCTAAATACTCGATGTATTTATTCTTTAGCATCAATCCTAATTCCTGATGAACTTTAGAGTTAATAAACTGTTTTACCTGTGGGTATTTAGAAACATCCATGTTGGTTGCCAAATACCAGTAATCAATCCATAAAGACAGTGGATAGTTTCTTAAATAGTTATTCTGAATAGATAAAGCGGTATCAACATCGCCACTCTTAATAGCTCTTTCTGCATCAGCAAAGTATTTTCTTTGCGAAATTAAAGTAGGTGTTGTAGCTATTAAAGGATTTTCATCAGAATAATCAAAAGGAGCAGTTACATAGTCTGATTGAATAGCTCTTTCCCTGGCTGTAGTAGTTCTTACAGGAGCTTTTACCTGAGCTTTAGCGGTCTTTTTAGAGTTCTTTTTAGTACTGCTATGAGCTGACTTTTTATTTGAGGCTGCAGATTTTTTAGAACTTCTTTTTTGAGCTGAACTTTTTTTAGTAGAACTCTTTTTAGCAGAAGACTTGTGATGTTTTAAAGCTTCAGCCTGCTCGATAGTTAAGGTTCTAATTTGACCTTTAGAGTTATTGGCAAGGGCTTGAGAGTTAAAAGATAGTGGTAGTAATAAAGAGAATGTAAAGAGAATACCTTTGATTAGCTTATTGTGTTTCATTTGTACAAGGTGCCATTGGATCAGTGTTTTATTTATATACTGTGATTATACGTCCAATGGCACCTTGTTGTAAGCTTTATGCTCGATTAAATACGGTGTAGTAACCAATAATGAGCAGGATTGCAATTACAGTAGTCAAAATGTATCTGTAATAGAAGAATAACTTAGGGGTTAACTTAAAGCCTTCACCTACGTTAGCCTCTTTAATATAGCGCTCCCACTTCATTCCACTCTTTGAGGTTACAAACAGCACAAATACTAATGAGCCGATTGGCAGAATGTTGTTTGAAATTAAGAAATCGCAGAAATCAGTAATACCAGTATTTGAACCGATTAAATGTACATTTGAAAGTACATTAAAGCCTAATACAGGAAGTACAGATAAACCTAAGATCACGATAAAGTTAATCAGCACAGCCTTCTTTCTGTCAATCTTAAATAACTCTAAGTTTGCAGCAATGATGTTCTCGAACACTGCAATTAAAGTTGAGATTGCTGCAATTAACATGAATAGGAAGAATAAAGCTCCCCAGAAAGCACCAAAGCTCATGTTTGAAAATACCATGGTCATGGTAACAAACAGTAAGTTAGGACCAGCATCAGGGTTAATGCCATAGGTAAAGCATGCTGGGAAGATTACAAAGCCTGAAAGTAGAGCTACAGCTGTATCTAAACCTGCAATAAACAGAGCCTCGTTTAGTAAGCGATGTCTTGTAGACATGTAGCTGCCAAAGATAGCAATACCGCCCATACCGGTTGATAAGGTAAAGAAAGCCTGTCCCATAGCAGCCCATACAGCTTCACCAAAGTTATCCTGTAACTTTGAAAAATCAGGCTTTAAATAGAATGATACTCCGTTCATGAAACCATCTAAGGTAACAGAACGTAAGGCCATAAAGATTAAAAGACCTAACAGCAGTAACATTAAAGGTTTGGTAAAACGCTCAATGCCTTTTACAACACCTAAAGCTACAATCATGAAAGCAAAGGCAACTACTGCTGCCATGCATGAGAATAAGGTTGCAGGATCCTGCAGGATACTGCCAAAGTTAGCAACAGCAACATCTTTTTCAAGATGTGGAGCTACAGAGCCTGAAGCAAACTCAAAGAAATAGTAAAGCATCCAGCCTGTAATCACACCGTAGAATGACATTAAGATATAGTTACCTGCTAACTGCCACCATTTGTTGTGATGCCACTTGGCTTCCTTCTCCTCTAAGTTCTCATAGCAGTATGCAATAGAACTTCTTGAAGCTCGACCAATGGCCAGTTCTACAGTTAACAGAGGAATACCCATTACAATTAAGAAGAACAGGTAAATTAGAACAAAGAAGGCACCACCATATTGGCCTACGATATAAGGGAAACGCCAGACATTACCAATGCCAACAGCACATCCTGCTGCAATCAGGATAAAACCCAATCTGGTTTTAAACTGCTCTCTGCTTGAATCCATATTAAATCCTTATTAACTTACCTGTTTACTTAATTATTATTTACAAACTTTCTGATTACTTTGTCATCAGATTAACCGACAAAGATCTTGTAGTAACCGATTGCCAGAACAACTACCACAATAGATGTCAGAATATAACGGTAGTAGAAGAATAACTTCTCTGACATATTAAAGCCTTTACCTACGTTACACTCTTCAATATATCTCTTCCAGGTCATACCTGATTTTGCACAAACAAACAGAACAAAGACAATAGAACCTATTGGCATGATGTTGTTTGATACCAAGAAATCAAAGAAATCCAAGATACCAGAGTTGGCATTTAGAATATGAACATTAGATAAAATGTTAAAGCCAAACAGTGGTAACAGACACAAGCCGATCATCACAAAGAAATTGATTACAACTGCTTTAAAACGTGAAATCTTAAAGAGTTCAATGGTGCCTGCAATTGAGCTTTCAAACACTGCAATCATGGTAGATACTGCTGCAATCACCATGAACAGGAAGAACAGTGTTCCCCATAAAGTTCCCCATGCCATGTTTGAGAAGACTACGGTCATGGTCAAGAACAGCAGATTAGGACCTGCATCAGGGTTAATACCATAGGTAAAGCATGCTGGGAAGATCACAACACCTGCTAAAAGCGCAATGATGGTGTCAAATGAAGCAATAAAGATAGCCTCATTTAAGATCTTATGACGCTCTGACATATAGCTACCAAAAATAGCAATCGCACCAAAGCCTACTGACAGAGTAAAGAAAGCCTGTCCCATAGCAGCCCAGATTGCCTGTCCTAGGTTATTCTCAAGTTTTGAAAAATCAGGCTCTAAGTAGAATTTCATACCTTCGACAAAACCATCTAAGGTAACTGAACGGCATGCCATAAATGCCAGTAACAAGATTAAAACTACCATTAAAGGCTTAGTGTATCTTTCAACACCTTTAATCACACCTAAGGCCACAATAGCAAAAGAAAATACAACTGTAGCTAGAACACATGAGAACATCACCACAGGAGATGCTAAAAGATTTCCAAAGTTTTGTGCTGCCTCATCACGAGTAATGTTTGCAGGAATTTCTCCAAAGGCAAAGGATAAGAAATAGTAGAGCATCCAGCCTGCTACTACGACATAGAATGCCATTAAGAAGTAGTTACCAGAGAACTGCCACCATTTGTTTACATGCCATCTAGAACCTGCCTGTTCTAGTTCCTCATAGCAGTAAGCCATAGAGCTTCTTGAAGCACGACCGATAGCTAACTCTACTGTTAAAAGAGGAATACCTAAGGTGATTAAAAAGAACAGATATAAAAGAACGAAATAAGCGCCACCGTATTGACCTACGATAAATGGGAAGCGCCATACATTACCAATACCAACAGCACAGCCTGCTGCAATGAGCAGGAAGCCTAGTCTTGTTTTGAATATTTCACGTGGTTTTCTTTCCATAAAGGTAACCTTAGCCTACTAGCGATTAAATACTGAAATATAACCTTGAACAAACAGTACTAATACGATTACAGGCAAAACATATTTAAAGTAGAACTGCAACTTTTTACTTACTTTTGGACCTTGTCCTAAATTTGCTTCTTTCAAGTAATTATCAAAGCCCCAGCCATAATGCCATGAGGCATACAATACATATACAACCGAGCCTAACTCTATAATATTTTGAGAGAGAATAAAGTCATATAGATCAAGAATTACAGATCCTCTCCCCATAGGTTCTATAAAACTTAACAGATTGAAGCCTAAGATCACCGGCAATGACATCGCAAAGATCACAATAAAGTTGCAGATCACAGCCTTAATTCTGCTGATCCTGAAGATATCTAAAGTAATACCAATGACGTTTTCAAATACAGCAATCAAAGTAGAAAGTGCTGCAAAGAACATAAACAGGAAGAAGACTCCACCCCAGAACTGACCATATTCCATGTGAGAGAATACGGAAACTAAAGTTACAAAGATAAGTCCTGGGCCCTGACCTGGCTCTACAGCGTAGCTAAAGCAGGCTGGAAATATCACAATACCGGCTAGGAAAGCTACCATGGTATCTAAAATTGCAATTACAGATGCTTCATAAGTAATGGACTTTTGAGAGCTCATATAGGAACCGAAGATCTGTAATGAACCAATACCAACACCTAAAGTAAAGAAAGCCTGACCGCAAGCTGCTGAGAGGATTTCATAGAAATTGTCTTTGGTGATCTTTGAAAAGTCTGGATACAGGTAGTACTTAATACCTTGTTCAAAACCAGGTAAAAAGAATGATCTTGTAGCTAAAAAGATAAGTAATAAGAAGAGCAATACCATTAAAGGTTTAGTAACACCTTCAACACCTTTTCTCAAACCAAAGGCGCATACAGCAAAACCTGCGATAGTTACAGCAGCTGTAAACAAAATCTGAGGCTCTGGAGCCTGCAGCATTGTAGAAAAGAAATGGCCTGACTCTGCCTGACTCATAGGAGCATTTGTTAGAGTGCCAGAGAACATCTCAATGGTGTAATATAGCATCCAACCTGTAACCATCGTATAGAATGCCATGAGCACATAGTTACCAAAGATCATGAAATACTTGCAGTATTTCCAGTTCTTTCCAGGTGATAATGCTTCAAAAGATAAACCGATACTGCGTCTTGAAGCTCGGCCTACAGATAACTCAATAGTAACTAAAGGTATGCCCAAAAGCACTAGGAAAGCAATATAGATTAAAACAAACAGAGCTCCACCATACTGACCTGCTATATATGGAAATCTCCATACATTACCAAGACCTATAGAACAGCCTGCTGCAATTAAAATAAAGCCTAAACGAGATGAAAATAGTTCGCGAGAATTTGTATTTGCGCGGGGATTTGAATTTGATTCTGACATCTTTTCGTTAAAAAAGGCCCAATGATAACTCGTTGGGCCTTTATAAATGTTATTTATAGATTATTGCTGATCTTCACGAGGGCTATTCTCGTAAGGATTTGGCATCTCAGGCTGTTGCTCAACTACCTGCTCTTCAACCTGTACAGTTTCCTGCTCAGTTGCTTCTACTGGAGTTTCAACAGCTGCTTTAGCCTTGTTCTGCTCTTCAGTGATAGCCTTGATTGACAGGCGGATACGACCAGTGTTGTCAATATCAAGTACACGAACACGAACATCATCGCCAACGCGTAAGTAATCATTTACATTCTCTACACGCTCTTCGGTGATCTGAGAAATGTGAACTAAACCGTCACGACCAGGTAAGATGTTTACGAAAGCACCAAAGTCGGTAATACGTACAACTTTACCGTCGTAATCCTTACCTACTTCAACCTCAACTAATAGATCATTGATACGTTTGATAGCTGATTCTGCTGATAGCTGTGAAGTTGCAGAAATCTTTACGGTACCATCATCGTCGATGTCGATCTGAGAGTTGGTGTCAGCCTGGATTGAACGAACATTGAAGCCGCCCTTACCAATGATTTCCTTAACCTTGTTTGCTGGAACCTTGATGGTTACAACACGTGGAGCATAAGGAGATAAAGTCTGACGAGGCTCTGGAATTGCCTTCTGCATTACGTTTAATAAGTGGATGCGAGCAGCATGTGCATCAGTTAATGCATTCTGCATGATCTCACGGGTAATACCGTCGGTCTTGATATCCATCTGCAGTGCAGTTACACCATCACGAGTACCTGCTACCTTGAAGTCCATATCACCTAAGTGATCCTCATCACCCATGATATCAGTTAAGATTGCTACTCTGTCGTCTTCCTTTACAAGACCCATTGCAATACCAGCTACAGGAGCCTTGATAGGAACACCTGCATCTAATAATGATAAGCAGCCTGAGCATACTGATGCCATTGATGAAGAACCATTTGATTCAGTAATTTCTGAAACAACACGAATAGTGTATGGGAACTTGTCTAATGGAGGTAATACTGCCTTTAAAGCTCTCTTAGCTAAACGACCGTGACCAATTTCACGACGCTTTGGAGAACCGATTAAACCAATTTCGCCTACGCAGTATGGAGGGAAGTTGTAGTGAAGAATAAATCTGTCTGAACGAACACCTGACATATCTTCAAAGGTCTGAGCATCACGCTCTGAACCTAGAGTACAGGTACCGATTGACTGAGTCTCACCACGGGTGAATAAAGCTGAACCGTGAACACGTGGCAGGATGCCAGTTGCAATGGTGATAGGACGGATCATACGTAAGGTACGACCATCAATTCTCTTCTCACCTGATAAGATTCTTTCACGAACGATGTTACGCTCTAATTCAAAGAAGATCTTAGCAATCTCGTTGTCCTTCTCAGCCCATTCTTCTTTAGAAGCCTTAATCTTCTCAGCAGTAGCTTTCTGGATCTCTGCTAACTTGTTCTGACGCTCTAACTTATCAACGATTCTGAAAGCATCACCAACAGCAGCTTCTGCATCAGCCTTAACAGCCTCGATTAAAGCTGTATCCTCAGCTGGCTTTACCCAATCCCATACAGGACGGTTAACCTGCTTTGCGAATTCTTCAATTTCCTTGATTACAGTCTGCTGCTGCTCGTGACCGAACATTACAGCACCTAACATTACAGACTCAGGTAAGCAGTTAGCTTCTGACTCAACCATAACAACTGCTTTCTCAGAACCTGCAACAACTAAATCAAGATCTGAAACCTTTGACTCTGAGGTTAATGGATTTAATACATACTGACCATCGATGTAACCAACACGAGCTGCACCTAGAGGACCATTCCATGGTAAACCTGAAGATGCTAATGCAGCAGATGCTGCAATGATAGAAATGATATCGGTTGGGATCTCAGGATTTGCTGACATTACTGTAACAACAACCTGAACCTCATTTACGAAACCGTCTGGGAATAATGGACGTAATGGACGGTCAATAAGACGTGAAATCAGAGTCTCACCTTCTGTTGCTCTGCCCTCACGACGGAAGAAACTTACAGGAATTTTGCCTGCTGCATAAGAACGTTCTTGATAGTTTACTGTTAGAGGGAAGAAATCACGACCTTCAACCTCTTCGTTGCGGTTGCATACAACTGTTGCTAAAACGGTTGTATCGTCCATAGATGCCATTACGGCTGAATCTGCCTGACGACCAATTGCACCTGTTTCTAATGTAACTGTGTGACGACCATATTTAAAGGTGCGTACTATTGGTTTTAAATTCATCAACTTATCTCCGAAACTTCCCACTATGTTTGCCTCTTTTCGTGGGACTTATATAAATTGGGCGGCAATTATGCCGCCCTAGCCAGACGCTAAAATTAGCGACGGAGCTTTAACTTCTCAACGATTGCGCTGTAACGAGCAAGATCAGAAGCCTTTAAGTAGTCGAGCAACTTACGACGCTGAGCAACTAAGCGTAATAAACCACGGCGGCTGTGGTGGTCCTTCTTGTGGGCCTCAAAGTGAGGCTGAAGGTCAGCGATTCTTGCAGATAATAATGCAATCTGAACCTCTGGATAACCAGTGTCCTGTGGGTTACGACCAAACTCAGCTACGATTTTTGCTTTGTCAGCTACTGTTAACATAAAATTTTGCTCCTTTGTGATAATTAAACAAAAAACTCTCAGACCGATCACAAACTCAGTTGAAAGCCGACTAATTTTAACATATAAAGAGAAAATCTTTGTGCTTTATTTATATTTTTCACAAGATTTATCTAAAATTGAGAATTCAAGCAATATTCAAACAGGAAAGATTGTTTTGATTTCTTGAAGATGAACTTAAGACAATGCCGCAAAAAAAGGAGGCAACCTAAAAAGGTTGCCTTTAAAGTTGAGCGGACTTTGCATCGAAAATAAAAATTTACAGTGATTAAATAAAATCTGAACTACTTACCAATGTTTGATGCGATTTTAATAATGGTATCTGTAAAGAAATCGGTCATAGCCTGTTCGTTGACGGTACCCGATAAAACCTGATAAGCACGCTTTACAGCATGATATCCCTGTCTGTCAGGCTGCTGACAAATTACAAACTTAAAGATACCTGCTCTTACCATTTCAACTGTGGTATAGATATCATCAAAAGCAATACCAATGATGTCATCACGACCAGTTGCAATAATGGCAGCACCAACACCTTGTACACCTGCTCCAGTTACATAAACACAGTTAATATCTTTGTGTGCGGTTAGGTACTTAGTAGTCTCAATCTGAGCTTTAATATCTGAATCATTTGACTCAATCTGAGCACAGATTTCAAAATTAACATTAAGGTTCTTTAACTCAGTTTCAAAGCCTTCAATTCTCTGTCTGTGACCTTTCATTAAGGTAGAACCAGTAACTACCAGAATATTGAGCTTATCAAACTTTGAGATTAAAGATAATAAACCTGCGCAGGTCTTACCTGCTTTAATGTAGTCTGAACCAACATAACAAATTCTGTTGGTATTAGAAACGTCAGAGTTTACTAGGATGATCTTGATACCAAGTAACTCACATTCCTTAATTTTTTCAGCAACAGATGGAGTATCAATAGTTGCCAGACATAAAGCAGAGCAACCTTTTTTCTTTAAGTCGTCAATTGCTTTTATATGAGTAGCTTCATCGTAACCTTGGATTTTATCTAAGATTACTTCTACGCCTAACTCTTCATATTCAAGACAGGCTTTTTCAATACCTTCAATTACACCATCAAAAAAAGCATTACCGATGCTAGGTAACATGATGCCAATCTTATAGTGCTCTCTGATACCTGATAGAGCCCGACCAGCTCTGTTTGGAACATAGCCTAATTCTTTTGCTAATGTTTTTATTTTTAAGGCTAATTCTTTTTTAACAGATCCGCGGTTGTGAAGAACTCTGTCAACTGTTCCGCGAGATACACCAGCTGCTTTTGCTAAAGTCTTTACTGTTACTGTCATCGCGATAATCCTTTGCTAATCATCTTTGTTATGCCCTTTTGGGCTTTTACTATGGCGCCATAAAGGCGCCATAATTTATTATTACGTATTAAAGTTTACTTTAATACGATATTTTCACCTATGAGACGACCTGTAGTTACACCAGATTTACCCTCATTTGAGTCTTTGTGTGCATATAACCACTTGTTATTGTGGGTTAGACAACCTGACTCACCTTCATGAGTTACACCTGAAGGTCTGTCTGTATTAGTGTCTTTAGGTAGAACTACACACATCTTGAAGTGATCCTCACCATCTGCTACGCATGGAGCATAATGTAAGGTGGTTTCATAGAAGAGTACAGCCTGACCTTTCTTAACTCTAAATAACTCTACATCATTGGTATCGATAATACCATCATGTACAGCTGTCATTGGAGCTACCATAAGCACAGCATCATTTGCTGCTACATTCAGCTCAGCATTGCGGTGGTACTCTAAAGCATTTAATGCCTTGTTATGACCATTGCAGTAACCTACCTGAATCTTCAGACCACCAAATACCTGATCCTGTAAAATCTTAACTAATGAAGGCTCTTCTAGAACATCAACTGATGGCTTGTAATCAGTACCATCTGTTAGAGGTGTCTTCTCAAGTAAAGATACGATCTTGTCAGTTGGGATATCAGTAATAACCTTACCGTAGCGTTCAAACTCAATATCAGTTACATCTTTGTATTTTGCAACCTTATCACCTTCTAGCTTCTGTCTTAAGGTGTCTAATTTTGCAAAAGCAGGACGCATAGTTGGGTATAAGAATGAGTAAAGCTTGTAAATATCATCATACTTAGCAGCAGCTTCATTATTAGTATCAGAACGCTTGTCTGATCTCTTTACTAATTTCTCACAGCCCTCTTCTACAGATGAGAAGATACCTGCTGCAACACCAGCTAGAATTGCAGCACCTAAAGCTGGACCTTCTTTTGAGGTTGTAGTTACAATGCTACACTTTAAAACATCAGCTAATAACTGACGCCAGAATGGAGACTGAGCACCACCGCCACAAGCAGTTAAGGTCTTAGGCTCAATATCCATCTCATGTAACACTTCAAGATTATGTCTTTGTGAAAGAGTAATACCTTCTAGAACTGCTCTTGTCATATGTGACTTGGTGTGACGAGCTGTTAAACCAAAGAACACGCCTCTAGCATTAGGATCTAATACAGGTGATCTTTCACCCATTAGATAAGGTAAATAGATAAGACCATCAGAACCTACTGGAATGGTATCAGCATTAGCGGTCATTAAATTGTAAACGTCGTTACCTTTCTTAGCTTCGATATCTTTTTCTAAGGTATATAACTCATCACGCATCCAGCGTAATGAAAGACCTGCAGCTAATGTGCATGACATTGCTGTCCATGAATTCTTTACAGCAGCGCAGAAAGTATGAACTCGACCTAGAGGATCGATTGATGGTTTGTTGGTGTGAGCAAAGATAACACCTGAAGTACCTAAAGTTACAAAAGCGTCACCTTCTTTACATACACCGGTACCTAAAGCAGCTGCAGCATTATCACCTGCACCACCTGCTACGATTGTGCCTTCCTTCAAGCCTGTAAGAGCTGCGATTTCTTTGGTGATATGACCTGCTACAGCACTTGACTCAATAATTGGAGGCATTAAATTCTTATCAATATTTAATTTTTCTAAGATCTCATCTGACCATACACGCTTGGTGATATCTAATAAGTTAGTACCAGATGCATCTGAAATTTCCATTGCCTTTACGCCTGTTAACATGTAACGAACGTAATCTTTTGGCAACAGGATGGTTGTACACTTTTTGTACAACTCAGGCTCGTTTTCACGAACCCATAAAATCTTTGGAGCAGTAAAACCGGTTAATGCAGGATTTGCATTGATCTCAATTAAACGCTGTTTACCTACTAATGAAGTGATTTCATCACATTGTTTCTGGGTTCTAGCATCACACCATAAAATAGCGTTACGCAGGACATTGCCGTCCTTATCAAGCATTACTAAGCCGTGCATCTGACCTGCAATTGACAGTGCTACTACATCGTCACTGTTTACCTTGCTCTGTAAAAGAACTGCTTTTACAGACTCAATGGTTGCATCGTACCAGAACTTTGGATCCTGTTCTGCCCAACCGTTCTTTGGTTGTAATAAAGGATATTCAACAGTCTTTGACGCAATTACTTTACCTGTCTCATCAAATAAAACTGTCTTAGTTCCTGAAGTACCTAAATCAACACCTAATAAATAACGCATGATATTCCCCAAATTTTGTTTTTATCTAAATTACGAGCTTTCATTCATTTGAATTTATTACTCGTACATACGTATATACCTTTGATATAAAAACAGGGGCTTTCGCCCCTGCTTTTTTAACTATTAGTTAGTTACTCTCTTCTTTGACATAACGTCGGTTACAACAGCAGCTAACAGTACTAAACCTTTAACAGCTTTCTGCCAGTTAGCGTCAATACCTAAGATTGACATACCGTTGTTTAGAACACCCATGAAGATAGCACCGATAACAGCACCACCTACGGTACCAACACCACCGTATGCTGAAGCACCACCGATGAAGCAAGCGCCGATTGCATCTAACTCATAACCGGTACCAGCCATTGGAGATGCTGAGTTGAAACGTGCTACGCAAACTAAAGCTGCAACAGCTGCTAATAAGCCCATGTTTACATATGATAGGAATAATAAGCGGCTGGTGTTAACACCTGATAACTTAGCAGCCTTCTCGTTACCACCTAAAGCGTAGATTCTACGACCTACAACAGTCTTGTTAGCGATGAATGCATATACGATAACTACAACAGCAATCAGAATTAAGATAACTGGAATACCTTTGTTCTCACCTAATAGAACACATGAAGCGATGATAGCTGCAAGTGCTAATACGTGCTGGAATAAGAATGCATATAAAGGCTCAACTTCATAACCTTTCTTAATCTTTGATACACGGCTGTAGATGATACCTACTAAGTAAGCAATTACGATGATAGCAGTTACAGTCATGGTCTTTGAGAAGACGATTGAGCTCATGCCTGCTCTTACTTCAGCGCGTGATAAACCTGAAGCTAACTGCTCCTGGAAATATCCTGCATCAAATGATGGGAAGTATGAGGTGAACATGGTTAAGTAATCAGCTGGGAATGGGTTAATGGTAATACCATCTAACACAATCAGAGCTAAACCACGGAACAGTAACATACCAGCTAAGGTTACGATGAATGATGGAATACGGATATAAGCAATCCAGAAGCCATGCCATGCACCGATTACGATACCTAACAGTAAGCAAAGAGCCATTGACATGTAGATGTTGCACTCGTTGTTAACCATGAGCACACCAGCTACTGCGCCTACTAAAGCTACGATAGAACCTACAGACAAATCGATGTTACCGCAGCCGATGATTAAGAACAGCATACCAACAGCAAGGATGATCACATAGCTGTTCTGGTAAATGATGTTAGTAAAGTTTGAAGGTGAAAATAATGATCCGTGACCTGTTGACTGAATAGCAATCTCGAACAGGATCATGACTAAAATTAACGCAATTAAAAGAGTGTTGCGTTTTAACATGTTTAAGATATACATAACTTATTGCTCCACTGATTTTTTCTTACCGGAAGTACGTAAAATTGCAGACATAATGCTTTCCTGTGATGCTTCAGAACGTGGCATCTCGCCTACGATCTTGCCTTCATTCATCACATAGATTCTGTCAGACATACCTAAAACTTCTGGTAATTCTGAAGAAATCATCAGCACTGCTTTACCTGCTTCCACGAGCTTGTTGATAAGACAGTAAATTTCGTACTTAGCACCAACGTCGATACCACGGGTTGGCTCATCTAGGATTAGAACATCAGGTTCTGCGAACATCCATTTTGCTAGTAATACCTTCTGCTGGTTACCACCAGATAGGTTACCTACGTTCTGTAATACAGATGCGCACTTAACGTTTAAGTCCTGTTTTAACTCTTTAGCTTTAGCAAGCTCTAAGTCTTTATCAATAACCATGTGGTCTGATACAGCCTCTAAGTTAGCCAAGGTCATGTTAGTTGAAATAGGATTTTCTAAAACTAGACCATCACCTTTTCTGTCTTCAGTTACGTAAGCAAGTCCTGCTTCAATAGCCTGACGAACATTATTTAAGTGAACGACTTTACCGTTGATCTTTACTTCACCATGGATCTTGGTGCCGTATGAGTGACCAAACAAGCTCTTTGCAAATTCGGTACGACCTGCACCCATAAGTCCAGCAAAGCCTACTACCTCACCACGGTGGATCTTGATAGAAACATTGTCGTTTACTTTACGATCTGGGTTTAATGGATGTGATACGTTCCAGTTATTAACCTCTAATAAGATCTCATCTGAAATCTTATGCTCAGGTTTTCTCTTAGGGAAACGATCAGTTAGAGCACGACCTACCATTCCGGCAATAATTCTGTCTTCTGATACGTTGTGATCGTTGTTATCTAAGGTTTCAATGGTTGAACCATCACGAACTACAGTAATGGAGTTAGCAATGTATGAAATCTCATTTAGTTTGTGTGAAATGATGATTGATGTCATGCCCTCAGATCTGAATCTATCGATCAGCTCTAAGAGTTTCTGGGAATCAGATTCATTTAATGAGGCAGTTGGCTCATCCAAAATTAACAGACGGCAGTTCTTAGAAATTGCCTTTGCAATTTCAACTAGCTGCTGCTTACCAACACCGATATCCTTAATTAAGGTATGAGGATCTTCTTCTAAGCCTACAAGATCCATCAGCTCTTTAGCTCTCTGATAGGTTCTTGGCCAATCAATAACGCCATTTGAGTAAGCTGCTGTTCTCTCATTACCTAGGAACATATTCTCGGCAATTGACAGATATGGTACTAAAGCCAATTCCTGGTGAATAATAACAATACCTTTGTCTTCAGAGTCATGAATTTGGGTAAATTTGCATGTTTCGTCATCAAAGATGATGTCGCCTTCATAAGAGCCGTAAGGATATACGCCGCTCAAGACGTTCATAAGGGTTGATTTACCTGCACCGTTTTCACCAACTAGCGCATGAACCTCGCCCTCTTTCACCTCCAAGTTAACGTCTTTCAAGGCGGTTACCTTGCCAAAACGCTTGGTGATGTTCTTCATCTTAAGCAATATTTTTTGCTCGGTCATACTTGTTCTCTTCTCCAAAACAGGCCGGGGTTACCGGCCTGTATCAAGGTTTAAAAATTAGCTTTTTCTAATTATTTAACTTCCTTTTCTGTGTAGTAACCTGAATCGATTAAAACTTCCTTTAAGTTGTCTTTGGTTACAACGATTGGTGAGCACAGGTATGAAGGAATTACGCCTGTACCGTTATTGTAGGTCTTAGTATCGTTAACAGGAACTTCCTTGTTCTCAACGATAGCATTAACCATCTTTACAACCTGGTCAGCTAGAACACGGGTGTCCTTGAATACTGACATGGTCTGTAAACCGCGCTTGATGTTCTTAACTGATGGCTTATCGCAATCCTGACCAGTTAAGAGAGGGAAATTGTCAGCGTTGTAGCCTGATGCGGTTAAAGCATTGGTTACACCGTTTGCAACAGAGTCGTTTGAAGATAGAACAACGTCTAACTTAACACCGTCTGGACCATAGCCTACTGATGAAATTAAGTTCTCCATACGCTTTTGAGCTTCCTCAGTTGACCAGTTTAGAGTAGCAACCTGCTCTTTCTTGGTCTGGCCTGACTTACATACTAACTTACCACTATCTAAGTAAGGCTGTAAGATATCCATTGCACCACCGAAGAAGAAGTTTACGTTGTTGTCATCGATAGAGCCTGTGAATAACTCAATATTCTTAGGAGTTGTTGCATCATCCTTTAACTTTAATGTGTCAACAATAAAGTTACCCTGGATCTGACCTACTTTGTAGTTATCAAAGGTTGCATAATATGAAATTGCCTTTGAATTCATGATCAGACGATCGTATGAAACAACTGGAATTGCTTTATCGATAGCACCCTGTAAAGCTGTGGTTAAAGCACCACCATCAATAGGAGCTACAACTAAAACATCTACGTCACCAGAAATCATGTTCTCAATCTGGCTTACCTGAGTAGGAATGTCGTTATCGCCTGCGTATAAAAGTTCAACCTTATGACCTGCTGCTTCTAACTGAGCTTTTAAGTTGTGACCATCCTGGTTCCAACGCTGTAATGACTGAGTTGGCATTGAAACACCGATAGTAGCTGCATTAGCTGCTGAAAAAGCTGTACATGCTAAAACTGCGCAACATAGTGTGGTCAAAGTTGTTTTAATTTTCATAGTAAACCTCATGTTTGATTATATATTTGTGCACGTGCACATAAATTATAGTAGAGCTTTCATTTCAAAAAATCACGAAAATAATTTTTTCCTTGTTTAAAAATGGGAAACGTATCATATTTTTAAGTAACTCACTGTTTTATATGATTTATTTTTAGATTTTTTGAAAATTTGTAGAATTTTTTATTTACAAAATTAGAAAATTTTTATATTCGCAAACGATTACGCAAATTGCACAGTCGTAACGTTAAAGTTGATGAAGGTCAAATTTTATCTTATTGATTTATATGGATTAAGGCACTTTTTAGGGTTATCACACAGTATGCTACAAAGTGAATAACCTATACACAGGTCCTTTGTATTGATAGGTTAATATTGTGTAATACTTTTATCAAAAAAGTAGAATTTTAAGCAGTTATTTTTCTAGTATTTTAGATTTCTATTCCAAATTGGAAGAAAATTGAGTTGTGCAAAATCCTGTGACAAAAGATCATCTGATGCATTTTTTGAGCATCAGATGTTCAATAGATCATACGTTTTACGGAAGTGAATTTAGATAAAGAAACGATGTAACCGTTTTCTTAATTATTTGGATTTTTTATTAAGAGAGTCTGTGTTTTTACAGCCGTCGTTATTACCTAATTGACAGGCTAACTCGAAGTATTTTTTGGCAAGTTTTAAGTCCTGTTTTACGCCCATACTGTCTTTGTAGATGTAGCCTAGAAGGTTGCATCCTAAGGCATTTTTACCTTTGCAAGAAACATCAAAATACTCTCTTGCCTTTTTTAGATTTGGGCTTATACCCTGACCGAAGGTATACATAATTCCAAGATTTGCGCAGGCAAGCGAGTCATGTAATGAACAGCTTGTATTAAAGAGTTTAAAGGCTTTAGTATAGTCGCGCTCTACGCCTTCACCGTTCTGATAGACTGTACCTAAATTTGTACATCCTTCAACCGAACCTAATGAACAGCTCTTATCAAAAAAATCATGAGCAGCTTTAAAATCTTCTTTTACAACCACACCATTGATATACATAATGCCTAAGCTTGAGCAGGCATTACCATTGTCACCTGCGCAACTTAGTTCATATGATTTAAAAGCTTTCTTTAAATCTTTTTCAACACCAAATCCGCGCTCATAAGCATAACCTAAATACAGACAGCCTTGAGGATCATTCATTGAACAGCTTTTAGTAAGTAACTTAACCGCCTTTTTCGCATCAGTTTCTACACTGATACCCTTCTGGTACATCAATCCTAAGTTTGCGCAACCTCTGGCATCATTTAAAGAGCAAGCTTTGTCAAACATGTCGTGACCTAACTTAATATCTCGAGGCAGACCATTACCATTTGCATACATATTGCCAAGACTGGTACAGCCCTGACCGTTATCTAAAAGACAGGCTTTTCTAAAGTGCTCAGCAGCTTTTAGGTAGGATACATCAACACCTATACCTGCATAGTAAACAGTACCGATATTAGTGCATCCCTGACCATATTTAAGTTCACAACCTTTAGAGTACAGCTCTAAAGCTTTTTTAATGCTCTGCTTTACAGTGTCACCTTTTTCATACATGACACCTAAGTAAGTGCATGATTTGCCATCCTCGCCCTTACAGCCTTTTTCAAAAGCATCTTTGGCCAGAGCATAGCTGTGCCTTAAATCAGGTGACTTAATCTCAATTAAGCCTAAATTTCCGCAGGCCTGAACGTAACCAAAGTTGCATGCCTTTTTATAGAATTCTTCAGCTGCTACAAAGTCAGTTTGAGCTGTATTTGGAATTACAAATTCTGAGGCTATTGAAGAGCAGATCTCTCCATCACCAAGGTCACATGCCTTTAAGAATAGCTGCTTTGACTTATCAGCACTCTTCTCTACACTGTTGCCTTTACTGTCTTTTCCAGAGGCATAAGCTTTAGCTGCATTTACACAGGATACAGCGTCACCTGACTGACATTTTGTTTCAGCCTTTTCAGTCTCAGTTTTAAAGCAAGCTGTAAGAACTACAGAACTTAATAAGATGGCAGAGGTGATAGCAAGAGAATTTAAAACTCGTTTTTTAGCGCTGTTACATCTATCTAGGATATTTTTGTCAAAAGTAGTAGTTATTTTTTGAATATGCATAAGTGGACCTTTTGTTATCTACACCTATTATATGCAACTTAAACTAAATTTACGAACACATGTGTCAAGTTATATGCAACTTAAACTAAATTTACGAACACATGTGTCAAGCTTATGGATGTAACGAAGCTTTTATCAATAAAAGCAGATTAGGTAAGACTATTTGAATATATTCATAAGACCAATCGAAAAGATCCAAGTTAATGAGCTCATGGTATATTAGGCTGAACAAGATACAGTTGAGAAATTAAGATGTACGAAAACTCTAAAAGAGCTGGAAAATTGTCTTTTCTGCTCACAGGTATCGGTATGGCTCCATGGGCTGCAATCATGCCCTATGTCAAAGACCGCTTATCCTTAGATGAAATTTATTATGCACAGCTTTTACTATCATTTGGTATCGGAGCTGTAATAGGAATGCCCTTAGCTGGTATCTTATGCAAAAGATTTGGCGTTAAAAATGTAATTGTGTCGGCTCTGTTTCTACTGTTTTTAACAGTGCTAGCAATTAGTAGCCCATCTATTGCCTATGCTCCTGCTGTTGTGGCTGTTACTTTATGGGGATTCTTCATTGGACTATTAGAAGTTGCCAACAACATCTACGGCACTTTTTTTGAAGATCTGACTAAACAGCATCTACTCGCAGGATTTCAGGCTTATGCAACCATAGGTTGCATCTTTTCTGCAATTATCTATCCTGTTCTTTTACCATTTGGGCTTTCACCATTTACTGTTTCAATTTTAATAACTGTTCCTTGTCTCTTGCTTATGTTTTACTGTCATAAACATCTTATCAATACGCATGGACAAAGATCTGATGACAACTCTATGAGTGCTATCTCAACAGATAACACTATTGTCTGTGTTCAAGAGAACTTTACAAAGTTTGAAATTGTAATTGCAGGTATTGCCTGCTTATTGATGTTCTTGTGTGAAGGTATGGTCTATGACTGGAGTGGTGTGTACCTAAACGTTAAGTGCAATGTAAGCTTTGAGATAGCTGCAATTGGTTATGCTATATTCCAGTGTGCTGTAGCTTTTATGAGGTTAATTGGTGACAGACTGGTCTCTAAAATTGGCGGTACAAAACTACTTTGTACAGGAAGCATCATAGCTTTTATAACACTGCAATTTATCGCCATTCATCATGAAGCTATAGTTGTAATTACCTCATTTGCAATTACAGGTCTTGCCTTAGGCAATGTGGTACCGGTAATTATCTCAACTGTAGCAAAAAACTGTGGCAAGAATAAATCTGCTGCAATCTCAACAGTTGGCACTATTGGTTACTCAGGAGTTCTCATAGGTCCAGCTCTTTTAGGTCTATTAGCAGACAGATTTGGTCTTGAAATGATCTTCTCATTTGTAGGTGCATTAACTTTAGTGATGTGTTTGCTGTGTTGGTATATCTTAAGACAACATAGTAAACATTCGGTTATTTTATAAATCAAACATATTTAAGAGGGCTGTCATGTACATAAATGAAGACAACATATTATTCAAAAGTCTTTTGAGATCAAATTACGTCGACAAGACTGGAATAATATCCTTTTTAAATAAGCTTATCGATACAGAGAATCGTTTTGTCTGTGTCACAAGGCCAAGACGCTTTGGAAAATCAGCTACTGCTCGTACGTTAAATGCATATTATTCGAAAGGCTGCGACTCAAAAGAGCTCTTTTCAAATCTTGAAATTGCAAAAGATCCTGACTTTTAAACTCATCTTAATAAACATGAGGTCATCTTTCTGGACATGCAATCATACATTCCTACAGATGGTTCTGATGAAACTTATCTTCAACGTTTCAATCGAGAACTAACTCATGAGCTAGTTGATCACTATCCAGAACTTGCATCGGAGCAAGAACCTCTACACTTGAACGAGGTGCTACCAAGGATTGGTAGAAAATTCGTTTTTATTATAGATGAATGGGATTTTCCAATAGAACGCTACAAAGACGATCCTGAGTTCATTGAAAAATATCTTGACGTACTAAGAAGACTTTTTAAAGAAACTACTTGTGCAAATTGCGTTTCTCTTGTCTATATGACAGGTATTTTGCCTCTAATTCGATTTGATTCTCAGTCATCTCTAAATAATTTCATCGAATTTACCATGGTAAATTCAGGTCCTATTGCAAAATTCTGTGGATTTACCGAGTATGAAGTTACAAAGCTGTGCAAAGAACATAATCTTGATCCAGATAAGGTTAGACTTTGGTACAAGGGCTACCGTTTTGGCGAATATACAGTCTACAACCCTTTTGAAATTTCACAACTTATTTGGATGCAAGATTATTTCCCCTATTGGTCTCATACTGCAACATGTGGCTACATGAAAAACGCAATATCAAGTGATTATGCAAATTTGCATGAAGATCTAATAAGACTTTGCGCTGGTGACAAAGTTTCAAATCTTGATCTATTGAGCATGAATAACCTAAACACTCACTTAAACAGCAAGGATGCTGTTCTTTTGTATTTAGTGACACTAGGTTACCTAACTTACGACATAGAAACAGGAAGCGTTTTTCCGCCTACTGAGGAAACAAGAAATGATCTTGTAAGCACAATAGAAGAACTAAATTGGCAAGATTATAAAGATTTACTAAGAGCTTCTAATGAAATACTAGAGAGCTTAATTTTAAATGACGATAAAAGAGCATCAGAGCTCTTTAATCTGTTCATCAAAAGAGAATTTAAGAGCAACTCCTCTTTATTTTGTTCAAAAACAGAATTAAAGCTTAAGAAATCTGTACTTCTTTCTCTTTTGGCAACTGAGAGATATTTCTTTACACCTCTTCAAAGCGATCCAAGATTTAAAGAATTAGCAGATCTTGTTTACATACCAAAATATAACTACAGAGATGACAAATACAAGTTTGCAATCTTTATAAAACTAAACTCTAAACTTGATATCAAAGATGTTATCTGCAAGATTAAAGAGAGTGAATACCTTCCAATGCTTAAGAAATTTGCAGACAGAGGTCTATTAGTCAACATCAATTATGAGGCTAATACTCAAGATACCGTATGTAACATTAAAGACATTGAATTTTAGTAAACTAACGTATACTGCATATTAAAAACCAATTTATCTGAGCAGTGAATGTTAAATTTATGCAAAGGGATTTAACAAAATCTTAGCAAGATTGAAAAATATATTTAACACGAATTTAACAATAATAGTATCTGAACTTTACTCGCGAAACTTAAACTTCCTATGTATGTATAACTTATTTAGGAAGTTTTATGAAAAATGACAAATTACCTCACTATCTGAAAGCAATTATCGTTTCAGATCCAGAACTCGTAGCAATTCTCTCTAAGAATACTAAAGAAGACAACGCAACAGCTTTTGACTTGAAGGCTCCAGAGTTTAAGACAGCTCTTACTGGTGTGTTATTAGGATCAAACAGCTTTGAACTATTTAAAAAGATCTTGCCTGATCTTATCGATGACAAAGATTTCAACATTTCATATCTAAAAGAATGCCTGTATTTTGCAGTTCCATTCTTAGGAATTGCCAGTGTCTATCCTTTCTTAAAGGAAGTAGCAAAGTTCGTAGGTAAGAACGAATTATCACTTTCTAAACAAGATTATGCTGTAACTGACGATGCAAAGAATATTGATTTAAGACATCGCATCTTTGATTCAAGAACTGGTTTTGGTATCAGTGAGAACGATGCTACTAATACGTTCAAAAAGAGCATTGATGAGTTTGTGTTCAAGAAATTCTATGAAAGAACACTCTTAACCTATAAAGCAAAAGAGCTTTTAGCTTTATTTGTGGTGCTCGCATCTAATGCTTCTGCTCAGACTTTAACCGAGCACGTAAATGCAGCTTTAAAGACTGGTAACTCTAAAGAGGAATTACTCTCTTTAATTGAAGCAATATCAATCTTCTCAGGATATATCAAAGCTTCTGAAGCTATCCGAGCTGTAAAGAATGCTAAAAAGTTAACTGTTATTACCTCTTTAGATAAGGCTCAATCAAAGGCAGAAGAAGATAAGACCTCTGAACAAAAGCCAGAGAACAAAAGCTCAAAAGACAAAGACGATAGCAAGAAATCAGATAAAAAGTCAGATGAGAAAGAAACAAAATCTGGACATACAAAATCTAAAAAGAAAGATAAAAAGTCCGAGGATAAAGTCTTAGCTGATGCAGAAGAAAAAACATCATCAAAAGACGATAAGTCAAATAATGACAATGCTGATGCAACTCCTCAAGAGGATAAAACAACAGTTTTAGATGGTACTGTCAAAGCTGATAAAAAGGATAAGACCTTAGGCAAGCAGAAAAAGTCTCATAATAAATAAAAACAACTATGTCTTATAAAGGATCTCCATCATTTGAAGATCCTTTATTTTTATCCATAGATTAAACTTTCACTCTCGATTTAAACTCCTGTAAAATGCTCCTACTTTGTAGATAACATCCTTTTTATATCCAACGTTACAGCTACAAGGGCTCTTTCAAATTGCTTTTTTACAAATGCTTTATCCTCAGCACTGTCATATAAAGCGTAGTACATAAAAACTACAGAATAGAAGCGAGACGCTTGTACATATGGATCTTTAATCTTTAGAGCTCTAAAGATATCACTTACATATGACACGGGACCTGAGGACAAATATTGAGCATAGAGTTCTTTCATCTTTTCAGAGTTGTATTGCTCTATGGTTAGGATCTTTCTAAAGGATGAAGCAAAGTCATCTTCAGTCCAAAAGCTAAACATCTCTAAAGATGCTCTGAACACATCTTCAAGTGTTACCTTTTGATTAGTTTTTGGTGTTTTACCTATACTTTTAACAGGGATGATATTTTCATCTGACGGGTCGCTATTCTTTTGTTCCATCTTTAACAAAATAGCATCAAAGATTGCCTGCTTACTTTCAAAGTGCCTGTAAAGAGCTCCTTTTGTAATAGACAGAGCAGCCGCTATCTGACTTGTAGATACCGCACCAAAACCATTTTGTGCAAACAAATGCAAAGCTGCATTTAAGATGTTGTCTTTTGTAGAGGTCATAGCAATTACTCAATTATCTTGTAACCTATCGTTTACAGATCCTAGTAAACGGATGTTTACTTTGTCAAGTAAAAAAAGATCTGGTCATAGACCAGATCAAAAAGACAAAAAAAATAACTACAGAGAATCAAAAATGTTAAATCGTTACTTACTTTCCTTTGGTAAGCAGGTCATACTCGTCCTGTTCGATTAAACCTTTATCTAAAAGCTCCTTGAGTCTTTTTACCTTTGGATCATTAAGATTTATAGGTTCTTCATCTACAGACTTTTCTTTAACTACTTCATTAGCAGGATTTTCTTCTTCAGTTTCAGCCCCTTTATCAACTGTCTCTTCTACTTTCCTGTCGATGGCACTGCTTACAGTTGAGGCTATATCCTGAGTCTTATCTACAAGATCTTTTGCAAAGCGGGCAATACCGTCACTTTCTAAGACACTGTTTAGCTGATGGTCTAAGCTCTCTTGAGCTGCGAGCTTTTCTAATTCAGGATCAATTCCACAAGCTAAATCAGGATCTACATAAACGATAGGTGTGCCATAGTACATGCCCACAACATCTTCTACATGCTCTACATTCCATGTAGGCTTATCTTTAAAATACCTTGCATACATAAACATAAAACGCATGGTCTTTACTTTTGAGACATTCCAGCTGTTAAGATTCTGGCTAAAAGCAGCTGCATCATAGAACATTGAGGACATGTTCTCGACATTGGATACATCCCACTTATCTAAAGGCTGATTAAAAGATGAAGCAAACTGGAACATTCCTCGCATATTCTTTACCTTAGAGACATTCCATGCGTTTAATGGCTCGTTAAAATTCTTAGCGTAACAGAACATATAGCTCATGTCGGTTACGTTAGATACATCCCATGTTTCGATGCCATCAAAGAAGAATCTTGCCTGATCTCCTCCCCTTAAGGTAGGTTCAAACAAATGACTCATATCGGTGATTCTAGAAGTATCAATATCAGCTAATTCGATTTCCTCATTTAAGATGAGTTTTCTGAGATCTTGTTTAGTTTTAGGACGATATTTCTTTCTCATAGTTGGCTCTTATGTTTTTTTATTTGGTTTATAACTTCTGTGTTTAGGTATTGGAGATTAGTGCCAATTTTCAACAGAATGTGATTTTTATGCTTTTTATAGAGAGAAATATAGCTATAAATTTAAAGAAAAAACTTGCTTAAAATCGCATTTCGTAAAAATTTACGGTTTTTACGTAAATTAACGCAAATTGCCAATTAATGCGGATAAATTTTCATAATAGGTATTTGAAAAATCTAAATATTTGTAAATATGTAAGCTATATCAAACATTCAGATTATTAATAAATGTAGAATTATTTTCATTATTTCAATTAATACAACTACAGCAATCTTAACGGGGTTACCCATGTTTTCCAGACTGATTTCATATCTGTCTATAGCTCTATGCTCTTTTTATCTGACAGCTTGTTCAGGTCCTGAGACCGCTCAAGATGTATCAGTTACTTTCGTAAAATCTGCATATACAGCCGATGTAAAGAAAACTTTAGATTGCATCGATTTTTCTTCAGCTGATAAAGATGATGTCGAAGATCTTGAATCTAAGAAGCTAGTTGAAGGAAAGTTATCTCAAGTTCTTCCTGAGAAACAGAAAGAAATTGAGAAAGAAGCTGGTGGTGTTAAAGAAATTCAGGCAGTTGAATCTATATTCAATAAGGATATGACTCAAGCTGATGTAAAGGTTGAGGTTGTATTCAACGGCAGATTAAAAGGTAAGACTTCTACTATCGAACCTGTACGTCTTGTTAAGACCAAACAGGGTTGGAAAGTAAAAATTAAATAAAAATAACAGTTAGCAAATTTTGGAGACAAAAATGACAGACTTTAAATCTCTTTTAGCAATTATTGCTTGTTCAATTATGTTGTTTGCTTGTGGTGGCGCTAAGTCTCCAGAAGATGTTGCTGCAGAATTTATTACCAACATCTATGACGCTAAGACCGATGATGCTGTTTCAATGCTTTATCTTGATGAAGGTAAAGAAGCTGATGAGAAGGACATGATGACTAAAAAGTTCAATGGCATGTTACCTCAGCAGAAAAAACTTATTGATGAGCACGCAGGTGGCGTAAAGGATATTAAGGCTTCAGAAGCCCAATTAAATGATAAAAAGGATAAAGCTACAGTTGAAGTTACTGTAACCTTTAACAAAGAATTTAAGGGCAGCTCTACAAAGGTAGAAACTGTTAACCTAAAGAAAGTAAAAGATACTTGGAAAGTATCTATTCTATAAGTTCTGTCTCAAGAATTAGGTTACTTTTTTGAAGTTATCTAAAAAGGTTTGCACAAGCGCAGTTATCATCATAATTGCGCTTTTGTTTTCTTTATTAATTCTCACCTCTACCATCTTCAAAGACTCTGACTTTGTAAGATCTCACTCTGTATTCAATATTTCATCATTAGTTTCTGATAAAGAAAAGAGCTTTGATGTAGACAAAATTGAAGATAAAGTAAGATTGGGGGATTTAGTCCTGCGTGAAGGTACAGCTACAGACAGTAACGTCATCATGATGTTAAGCTCATCTGATTATTCTCATATAGGTATTGTCACAGAAATCTCCCCTGACATTATCATCACTCATGCTACAACCGATGACGATCCAGAGCATGCAGATCAGGTCATTAAAACTCCATTAGAAGAGTTTTGGAACACCAAGAATGCTGATGCAGGAATGCTCTTAAGATTAGACTTTATCAATAAGGATAATGTAAATACTGTTATTAACAGCGTTAACAGTAAGATAGGTCAGAGCTTTGTTTTAACCTATAAAGGCAACAGCCAAGAAAGGCCTATGTATTGCTCTATCTTAATTTACACTGCTCTAAAAGAAGTGAACAAAGATTTTTCTTTAAAATGGCAGTTTGTAGATATTCCATTAGTTAGAGGTGATTACCTGTTTCCTCAGGCTTTTATTGACAGTAAAGACAGTAAGATAATCTACACCTTTTCAAAGAAAGAGACCTCAAGCTCAAAAAAAGAGTCCTCAAGATAAGATCTTGAGAACTGCTTTTAGCTTATAGCTCCTAAAGCTACATATCTGGTAGCATTCTGTAACTACTTGCTGATTTTATCGATTAACTCTAACTCTTCAGCACTGAAGTTTAAGTTATCTAAAGCTTTGATGTTGTCTAAGATCTGTTCAGCCTTTGAGGCGCCGATTAACACACTGGTTACGACATCCTGAGAGAGTAACCAGGATAGAGACATCTCAGCTAAAGTCTGCCCCCTTTTCAGAGCAAGCTCATTTAACTTACGAATCTTTGCAATTACAGTCTCATTAAGATCACTCTCTTTTAGGAAACGGCCATCAGTTTTAACTCTACTATCCTCAGGAATACCATTTAGGTAGCGAGAAGTTAGTCTCCCCTGAGCTAGTGGACTGAAAGTAATTAAACCTTTTTGGGTTTCTTTTACAGCTTCTTTTAGACCATTGTTTTCAATGGTTCTATCAAAGATTGAGTAACGATTCTGATTGATTACAAAAGGCACGTGTAAGTCTTCTAGGATGGCACATGCCTGTTTTAGTTTTTCACCATTGTAGTTTGATAAACCTACATATAAAGCTTTGCCACTGGATACAGCTGTAGCTAATGCGCCCATGGTCTCTTCAAGTGGAGTTTCAGGATCCATTCTGTGGTGATAGAAGATATCCACATACTCAAGTCCCATTCTCTTTAAGCTCTGATCAAGGCTTGCTAGTAGGTATTTTCTTGAGCCCCAATCGCCATAAGGTCCATACCACATGGTGTAGCCAGCTTTAGTTGAAATGATAAGCTCATCTCTGTACTGACCTAAATCGTCTTTTAAGATCTTTTTAAAGTTCTCTTCAGCAGCGCCAGGACGAGGGCCATAGTTATTAGCAAGATCAAAGTGAGTGATGCCATTGTCAAAAGCAGTGGTACACAATTTGCGCATATTCTCATATACAGCAGTATCGCCAAAGTTATGCCAAAGACCTAAAGATAGAGCTGGTAGTTTTAAACCGCTCTTACCACAACGGCGGTATTCCATTGATTTATAACGTAAAGGTGAAGCTTGATACATAAATATCTCCTTATTCTTATATTCTCAATTTTAAATAAATGAGGTTAAGAAAAAAAGGAGATATAAAGAGTTTCGATTGAAATCAGATCTGTATTTTTTAGAAAATTCATTTTGACATCATCAAACAGATCCTTATTACCTATACCAACTCAAAACAAATTGGCAATTAAGCGCATCTATGCTTAAGTTTTGTCCAATCATCATATTGAACAAAAGAAGCTAAGTGTCTTACTTCATCAAAAAGTTTCTCTGGCATAGGGCCATAAACTAATACTAGTTTTGGAGATAGAATTTTCATGGCTGATTTTAAGCCATTTCTAAATTCAGTAGAGGCTTCTTTACCTCTTATGCACCCATAGGATCCTACAGCAACAACACTTTCATGTGGAGCTCCTGAAAAAGCCCACGCTTCACCAAACTCTTGAAGACTATAACTTCTTGCGTCTCCCCACCTAATATTCGGAATCACGTTTATTCCATTTTTTTCCATGTAATAGCCATAAGCCCTGTTTCTGTATAAATTTATCAGTTGCACAGACAAAGGATCATCAGTATACATCGAATTATCTGGGCTTATAACAGCTGCGAATTCTCTAAGTTCGTCTAAGTAATCATTCGGACTTAATTCGAAATCATGAAATTTTACATCATGCTCAAAAAAACAAACTCCTACTTTTGACCTAATATCTTTAGGTACTCTTTTTCTCTGTGAAAATGGAACAAAGAATTCAATATTAGAAACTAAACTCGGAGATGTTCCTAAAATCTTTGGAATAGCAAATTTACCTTCAAAAGTTGCGCCTTCAACGAGATAGTCATCAAAGCCATCAACTAAACAAAACTTATTCTTTCTCATTGTATTCCTCATCCTCTAGAACAGCCTCTGCCTCCTCATAATTCAATAGCAATTTGTACTCATTTGTTATTACAGGAAACTTATCTGCTAGCCTGCGTAAACATGATAAAAATTCCTTGCTTTTAGTTATTTCAACTAGTTCAGGAGCAATCTCTGATATATACATATACTCTTCTTCTGTACAATCTTTATCCATAAATTGGATAAGATTATCTATATCAGAATCTATTTTTAAATAAATTTTTTTTGCTGATTCATACCAGTAGCCTGGGCAATCAGGTATCTCTGTTTCATCTTCTTTTTTTCTTTGTTCTAAAAACTCTCGAATGATATTTTTTAGTAAAACTGAATACATAACACTCTCCTTACAATTTATGATTAATATGAAATTTACAGTTTTGTTTTTTATCTGGAAAGATTGTGGCTATTTTCCCATTAGTTTTCAGAACACAAACAAGCACTCCCTTAAATGTTCCTTTTATAATTGAACCATCTGAAACATGCCTATTTTTTTTAAGTCCAGAGACATGCATTCCTGCTTTTCGTATATCAGTTAAAGTCCAATTTTTAGGAAACCAGCTCTGATTATTTCCTTTTTGTTTATTACTTTTACGGTGATCAGGAATATTTCCTATTCGAACACCATTAGAATAAGTGCCGACTATTTCAAATTTAATTCCATATTTTTTTAGCAACCTTAAATTTGCCTCACTATGCCCACCACCTTTTAACCTTAACCTGTCTGTTTTTTTGTACTTTCTTGGTTTAGTAAAATCACCTTCACTTGAATGAATAAGTGCATACTCACTTGCATAATGACCTGAACCTTTTGTATTCATTACGCGTCCAGATTTAGTTGTTCCCATCTGAGCGCTCCTTATTATTTTCTAAAAGAGTTATGTACACCACTCTTGAATTAAGGATAAACATACCGAAATCGTCTCTTTGTGAAAAATTAAATATGTATGCTGTAGATGGATGAAGAACAGTTACTATTTGATATACTGCATTCATATATTCATCATAAGAGAATCTCTTACATATCAAGTCATAACCCGGTAAAGCTATCTCTTTAGGATTTATTAAACTAGATAGCGTTAGAGATTCTTTATCTATTTTTAAAGAAACGTTTTGTTTACCAAACAGTGGGATCCAAGGAATGATTCTGACAAAAGAACAAGAAAAGTACCTTTCCAAAGTTCTTATCATATATATGATACGGATCTGATTTACAATAGAATTGTTTGCAGAACTTTCGTATATATTTTCAGAAAATATTACCGCTGAAGATTTTTTGAACAAAGGAAGATATTTCTCAGGATATGACAATACATTTTTGAAGTCTTCTTTCTTGCCATAAAAGAAAATTCCTTGTTCTTATTATCTGGCTGACTAAACTCGTTATCAGCTTTATTTATAAAGCTGTATATGGTATCTCTTGAGCAAAAACTGCTTTCAAATTTTGGAATTTCAAGTAAATCAGTAAAGAAAGCTGTAACCTCTACTTTCCACGGTTAGAAT
>DKDL01000069.1:0-24244 GCA_002449335.1 Succinatimonas sp. UBA6849
TCTGTCCTGATGATTCTTTGATTTTGTCAGATAACTCAAATGGCAGTGGACACATGGCAGCATTAACTAATAAAGAAAATTCTTTTATTGCTGTATATGTTCCTGAGCACACTCACTTATGCGTGGATATTACTAAGTTTGATGGTAAGGGATTTGATATTTATTGGTATGACCCGAGATACAATGTTAAGAACTTCTTGTCTTCAGGCAGTAGTGAAACTAAGTTCTTAAATATAACTTCTCCATTATCAAACAATGACTATGTCTTATTGCTAGTAAGGCATAGTTAACAACTAATCTTGTTTCTTTGTTGCCACTACCTTCGGTCAAAGGCAGTGGCTTTTTTGCATCAGTGTCTTTAAGATTATTTGTTTTCTTGAGAGGTTTCTTTAACTCTCAAAATAATCACAGTAGCTAAGAGCATTGTTGAGAAGATCCAGATTACAAGAGAATTCTGTAATCCAATGTAATCTCCTAACCAACCTACAAATACTGATAGAGCGTAACCAATACCAAAGGTAAAACCTAACATCATTGATGTTGCAAATGAATCAGCATGTGGTAACAGCTTTTGAGCCCAAACAATAGCTGGAGGTGTAGCACCGTAAAGACCAATACCTGCTAAGAAGATACTTACATATGAAATAAGTGAGTCATCAGCTTTGTACAGGAAGATTGCCATCATCACAATAGTTAAAGAGTATGAAGCAACGATCAAAGTCTTTAATCTAAATTTAGTTGAAATACATCCTACTAACATACCACCAGTTGCTGTACCAATTAAAAGGACCATTAATACTGATGATGCACTTACTGATGAGATACCTTTTGAGGTGTACAAAAGAGGTATGAAAATAACCAAAGAGCAATAGCAAACGGCTCTCAAACCAATTGATGACACTAACAATAAGAAAGGCTTATTGGTAATTATCTTGTTAACAGAAATTATTTGAGCCGCATTCTCTGGCTTTGGCTTTGAGTACAGACCTCTTTTGAAGAGTAATAAAGTTGTAGCTACAGGAATTACCGCAAGATAAATGATCTCTTCTTGAGTGAAGTGTTCTAGGTATAAAGCTGTAATAAAAGGAGCAATAGCAAAACCTACGTTACCACCTACAATAAATAAGCTTGTAGCTAAAACTTCTTTTCCTTTAGGAGAAATGATGGGCACCATACCACCAGCTATTGGGTGGAAACCTGATGAGCAAATTCCTGATAAGAAAATAATGATCACAAGTCCCCATGCTGAAGAACATAGTCCTACAGAGCTTGCTAATACACCTCCTGTAATAATAGAAACAGGAAGCAAGATACCTAAATTGTGTTTATCTGCTGCAATTCCAATTGGTGCCTGTAAGAACGAAGCACTAACTTGGAAAATCATATAAAGCAGACCACACTGTGAGTATGAAAGTCCAAACTTTAATGCCAAAATTGGCAATAAAACAGGTAATAAGTTGCAGTAAAAGTCGCCTACAAAATGACTCCAGCTGGCGACTGCAATATTTCCCCAGCCCCTCTTTGGTGCTGGGATAGCGTTTAAATCCATTTTTAATCTTCTATTAAAACGTTTTCTTAATTACTGAAAATCTCTGTGAATTATTGAGAAATCTTGTGCAAAATTGCGGTTAATTCATCCTTTGAAAAATCATATTTCTTACCGCAGTGTTGACAGGTCATAGATGTACCACCGTCTTTTTCAATTAAATCTTTTAATTCATTTGGATTTAACTGAGATAAAGCTTTTTCACATCTTTGTTTTGAACATACACACTGGAATTTAACTTCATATTGTCCAAATACTTTTACTTCCTCATGAGCAAATAGTCTTGATAGAGACTCTTCTAAAGGAAGATCAAACAATTCTTTTGCACTTAAAGTTTCTGTAAGCACAGATAAATGCTCTAATGACTCTAAGTTATTCTTAATCTCAGGAATGATCTGTAGCATTACACCGCCAGACTGAACTGTTTCCATATCAGTTTTTATAAAGAATCTTGTAGGTAACTGCTGAGACTCTTTAAAGTAGTCTTCAAGTGTTGCACTAATTGATTTAGGATTGATTGCAACAATACCCTGCCATTTAGGTCCGTCTTTAGGAAATACAGATAGAACTAGAACGGAGTCTTTTCCGCAAAGCTCACCTAATGAAGCATTATCTTCAATAGCAATACCTTCATTTAATGAAGCTGAACCATAAAAAGATAGATCCTGTCTGATGTTAATCAGGGCATATTTTAATGGTGAAGAATTGCTTCCTCTTAATTGCACCATGATTTCAGAACCATCTTTTAAAGTGGCAGCAACAAGCACAGATGCCACAGCTAATTCCATCATGGTCTTTTTAAGACAGCTAGGATAGTCTTTGTGTAACAACTCTTCAAAAGGAGTTTTTAACTTAACGATTTCGCCTCTAACACCGTGATTGTCGAATAAGAATCTTTCTACACTGTTGTTTTCAAAAGTTTGCATCGTATTACCATCCATATTTCATACTAATTAGAGCGCGTCTTTCTTTCTTATTTGGCTTTTCATCAGGATGTGGAGCCAAAAGAGCGTTGAGCTTAATTTGCTCTAATTGCTTTTCTCTTAATTTAACACTTTCTTCAGTTTCCTGATAAAGTGTTTGTGCCTGCACGGCAGGACCTCTGACATCAGAAATCTTTAAAATTTCTACCTCTTTTCTGACATTTCCTTGAAGAATTTTAACTAATGCACCAACTTCAACTGTTCTAGAAGGTTTAGCTTTGACTCCGTTATAGTCAACCTTGCCACCTTCTATCATCGTTCTTGCAATGCTTCTTGTTTTGTAAAAGCGGGCAGCCCATAACCATTTATCTAGGCGAACCTCATCTTGTGCATTATTTTTAGGCATTAATCTCTTTCCTTCTGTCATGAAGAAATTTATCTTTTCTAGTGCTAAAGTATAGCAATGAATTATAAAAAAGAACTATAAAAATTGGCGGTATATATGGATCTTTCTGCTTTAAAAAAACAAACACCGACTATTCTTTCTAAAAGGAGAGAAAAAGTATCTAACTTTTTCACTGTAGAACAGCTAGATCTTCAGTTTTCCAATAATAAGAAAATGACATATGAACGCTTAGCAGGCGGAAACGGTGCTATCTTGGCAGTACCGTTTGATGGCAAAGATTTTTATCTTACCTCTGAATATGCCTGTGGCTTTGAAAGATATGAGTTAGGTTTCGTTAAAGGTAAAATTGATAAAGGTGAAGCTCCAAAAGAAGCTTGCAACCGTGAGTTGAAAGAAGAAATCGGTTTTGGAGCAAAGACTGTTAGAACTTTAAGAAATGAAATGACCCTGGCTCCTGGTATGTTGCAATTAAAGATGTATACCTTCTTGTGTATGGATCTTTATCCAATGCAACTAGAAGGAGATGAACCAGAGCCTATTAACATTATTAAAGTAAGCCCAAGAGAAGCTAAAGATTTAATTTTTGACATTGATTCTCCATTGACAGAAGCAAGAGCAATTGCATCTTTGACTTTAGCAATGAACAAATTAGGTATGTTGTAAAATAAGCTAACACTTTTTTGCACACGTATGTGGCAAAACAAGAGTTTTTTGTGAGAAAATGTCATTTTCTAGCAAGTTGATATTATTTTGCTATTATTGTTAATGGACAGAAATCTTTCTGTTTAAGTTTTTATTTTTTTATTTGCAAGGTTTATAACTTTGCCCGTCGCATGGGAGCTTGTGATGCGTCACTTATTAACCGGCTTTGAATTTAGCCAGGACGAATATTTAGACATTTTAGATACTGCTGCTGCAATGAAGAAAGATCCTAAGAAGTATAACCAGGTTCTTGCAGGTCGGAGTGGAGCTATCATGTTTGAAAAGCCTTCCCTGAGAACAAGAACAACTTTTGAGTTGGCTTTCTATCGTTTAGGCGGACATGGTGTTTATCTTGATTTGAAAAATGGCGAATTAGGCCACAGAGAAACAATTGCAGATTACTCACGTAACTTATGCCGTTGGGTAGATTGCCTTGTTGGTCGTGTATTTGCTCAGAGCACTCTAGAGGAATTAGCTAAATACGGTTCAGTTCCTGTAATCAATGCTTTATCAGATCTTTACCACCCAGCACAGGCTATGGCTGATTACTTAACCATCAGGGAGCACTTAGGCAAGATTAAAGGTGTTAAGGTTGCTTATGTCGGTGATGGTAACAACGTAACCAATTCATTATTTGTTGCAGGTGCTATTTTAGGTGCTAATGTTACATGCTTTAGCCCAGAGAATTGCTCACCTGATGCAGCTGTATTCATCAAAGCAAATGAAATTGCTAAGAAGAATGGTTGCACCTTAGCTGTTGAGAATGACATCAGCAAGTTAAAAGATTTCGACGTGATTTATACAGATACTTGGGTATCAATGGGCGACAATACTCCTCTTGATACTGTAAGAAAGAAGTATATGCCGTATCAGATTAACCAGAATTTGGTTGACCAGTCAGGAGCTCAGATTGTAATGCATTGTCTGCCAGCTCACCGCGGATATGAAATCACAGACGAGGTTATGGACGGTCCCAAGTCAGTTGTATTTGATGAAGCTGAGAACCGTTTACATATTCATATGGCAGTACTTGCCAAACTAATTAATGCTTAATCATTGAGGATATAAAGCAATGTTAAAACACGAAAACAAGCACTACAAGAAAGTTGTATTAGCATATTCTGGTGGTCTAGATACATCTACCATCGTACCATGGTTAAAAGAGAACTATGGTGATTGTGAAGTTATCTGCTTCGTAGCAGATGTTGGTCAGGAAAGAGAAGATCTTGAAGGCATCGAGCAGAAAGCTAAGCAGTCTGGCGCAAGCAAGTGCATTGTTAAGGATTTAAGAGAAGAGTTCGTAAAAGACTACGTTTTCGAAGCAATGAAGACTGGTGCTATTTACGAAGGTGAGTACTTATTAGGTACAGCTATTGCTCGTCCTGTTATTGCTAAGGCAATGGTTGAGTGTGCATTAGCTGAAGGTGCTGATGCTATTGCTCACGGTGCTACCGGTAAGGGCAACGATCAGGTTCGTTTCGAAAGTGCTGTTGCTGCTTTAGCTCCACAGTTAGACGTTATCGCTCCATGGCGTATTTGGGATATGCAGTCTCGTGAAGAGTTATTAGCATACTGCGAGAAGCACCACGTTCCATGTAAGGCTACTCTAAAGAAGATCTATAGCCGTGATGCTAACTGCTTACACATCTCTACTGAGGGTGGTGAGTTAGAGAATACTTGGAATGCTCCATCAGAGAACGTATGGGTATGGACTACCGATCCTGAGAAAGCTCCTGATACTCCAGAAACATTTGAGTTAACCATTGCAAACGGTTATGTAACCGAGATCAATGGTGAGAAGATGACTCCATTCCACATCATTGAGAAATTAAATGAGATTGGTGCTCGTAACGGTGTAGGTCGTATCGACATTACTGAGAACCGTTTAGTTGGTATGAAGTCACGTGGTTGCTATGAAACCCCAGGCGGAACCATCATTTACAAGGCTTTACGTGCTATCGAGCAGTTAGTATTAGATAAGGCTACTAGAGTATTCCGTGAGCACTTAGCTGTTGAGTTTGCTCAGTTAGTTTACGATGGCCGTTGGTTCACCCGTCTTCGTGAGATCTTATTAGCTGCAGCTGATAACATGGCTAAAGACGTTAACGGTAAGGTTGTTGTTAAGTTATATAAGGGCAACATCGAGATCATCCAGAAGGATTCTCCAAACAGCCTATTCAACTTCGACTTCGTAACCTTCGGTGCTGATGAGGTTTACAGCCAGGCTGACGCAGAAGGCTTCATCCGTCTGTACTCATTACCAAGCAGAATTCGTGCTATCAATGAGAATGCAAAGAAGAATAAGTAATCTTTGCTAATTCGCATATAAATACGGTTCAAGGAGTTTTCTTTGAGCCGTATTTTTGATCTAATTTAGGTGTTTTTTGAAGCTAGTATTCAATATCACCATTTATTTAAACAGAGGCAAATATGGCTTTATGGGGCGGTAGGTTCACACAGGGACCAGATCAGAGATTCAAGGATTACAACGATTCTCTGAAGTTTGACTATCGTATGGCTTTAGAAGATATCGAAGGTTCAATTTGTTGGGCAGATGCTATCTACAAAGCTGGTGTTTTAACCGAGCAGGAAAACAAAGATTTAAAGAAAGCTTTAAACGAGTTACATGAAGAAGTATCAAAAGATATTCACTCAATTGCAACAGCAGGCGATGAGGATATCCATTCTTATGTAGAGCGTAGACTGATTGAGAAAGTTGGTAATTTAGGTAAGAAGTTACACACCGGTCGTAGTCGTAATGATCAGGTAGCTTTAGATCTTAAATTATGGTGCCGTAAAGCAGTAGCTGATGTTAAGAAGGCAATTGTTCATCTGCAAAAAGAATTAGTAAAGGTAGCAGAAGAGAACCAAGGCAAGATCTTCCCTGGTTACACTCACTTACAGAGAGCACAGCCAGTTACTTTCTCTCACTGGATCTTAGCTTATGTTCAGATGTTTGAAAGAGATTACCAGAGATTATTAAATGCAGATGAGTTAATGGAAACTTCTCCATTAGGATCAGCTGCTTTAGCCGGTACTGCTTATAACATCGACAGAGATGAGTTAGCTCGTGATTTAGGATTTAAGAGCGCAACAAGAAACAGTCTTGATGGTGTTTCAGACCGTGACCATGTAATGGAATTATTATCATGTGCAAGTATCTCAATGGTTCACTTATCAAGATTAGCTGAGGATTTAATTATCTATAATTCAGGCGAAGCAAAATTTGTTGAGTTATCAGATAAGGTAACCTCAGGTTCTTCTTTAATGCCTCAGAAAAAGAATCCTGATGCTTTAGAGTTGATCCGTGGTAAGTGCGGTCGTGTTGTTGGTGCTTTAACTGGTATGTTGGTAACCTGCAAGGCTTTACCTTTAGCATACGATAAGGATCTTCAGGAAGATAAAGAGCGTCTATTTGATGCAATTGATACTTGGCACGACAGCTTATATATGGCTTCATTAGTATTTGAAGGCATTAAGCTAAATGAAAAGAATGCAATTGAAGCTGCTAAGGGCGGTTATTCAAATGCAACTGAGCTAGCTGACTACCTAGTATCAAAGGGCATTCCATTCCGTGAGGCTCACTCAATTGTAGGCAGAATCGTGCTCTTTGCTATTTCCAAGCAGAAGGCATTAGAAGATTTATCTGTAGCTGAGTACAAAGAATTCTCAGATGTAATCGGTGAGGATGTATATCCATCATTACAGTTAGAGAATATCTTAAACAAGCGTAACATCATCGGTGGTGTTGCTCCTGCTCAGACTAAGGTAGAAATTGATAACTTAAAGAAACTTCTATCTTCAAGAGAAGGTTAGTCTAATTAAAGGAGATCTTTGTTTTAAGATCTCCTTACCTTTCCTAAAACAAATTGCTACTCTAAATTTTCTTTCACTTATTAAGTTAAAAAATCTGCACCAAGATTGTTTATTTAGGGCTTTTTCTCGCTTTAATTTAATGCAAATAAGTTTGTTTTTGTGCAATTAACTTTTAGTTCATATTTCTCGATTACTATTTAAGTGAACTTAAATTGTTTTCACGTTGTTAAAGATGGACCATGTCAAGGAGCAGAGTATGCTAGCAGTTACCGCAATCATAAGACCTGAAAAAATCATAGATGTTCAAGATGCTCTGTACTCAAAAGGCTTCTGTGCAATGACCAAAATCAATGTATCAGGCAGAGGTAAAGAGCGTGGCATAAAAGTCGGTGATGTACTTTACCAAGAGATGACAAAGATCATGATTTACATGGTTATTGAAGACGATGAAAAAGATTTAGTTGTCGATACTATTATGCAAGCTGCTATGACTGGTGAAAATGGAAATCCAGGTGATGGTAAGATTTTCGTAACTCCGGTTTATGAGTCCTACACCATTAGTTCTCAATCACTAGATTTATAGTGGATTCAATAAAGAAAAGGCATATCCTAGGATATGCCTAAACCACTAAATTCCTGTAGAACCGAAGCCTTTAACTCCTCGCTCTGATTCCTCTTCAAAGTGATCGGTAATTTCTAGGTTTGCATGCAGAACAGGCACAAATAACATTTGCGCTACTCTGTCTCCAATGCAGATCTTAAAAGGCTCATTAGAGTGATTCCATAAAGGCATCATCAAAGGTCCTTGATAGTCAGCATCAATGACACCTGTAAGATTACTTAAAACAATGCCATGTTTATATCCAAGACCAGATCTTGGAACGATTAGTGCGGTTACATTAGGATCTGCAATATGCATTGCAAATCCTGTATTAACCATTTTCACTTCACCTGGATTTAGCACAAAATCACTATCAACCATGGCTCTTAAGTCCATTCCTGCTGATAGTGTTGTCTCGTATTGAGGAAGTGGAAATTCACTGCCCAATCTCTTGTCTAAGATTTTTATTTTTATATTCAGCATGTTTTAGTTCTTTTTTGCGGCCTTGAAGATTAGTTCCATTAAGCAAGCTGCGATATTAGCTTTAGACTGCTTGTCAAAGTGAGCAACCTTTCCGTCTTTATCAAATACAGTAACTTCATTGTTGTCGCTGTTAAAGCCGATGTCCTGTCTTGAAACATCATTTAGCACGATAAGATCAAGATTCTTTCTTTCAAGCTTCTCTTTAGCATGCTCTTCACCGTTATTGGTTTCAGCAGCAAAGCCTACTGTAAATGGACGGTTTACTTCTCTCTTACCAACAGTTGCAAGAATATCTGGGTTCTTAACAAGCTTTAGAGTAATTGAATCAGTGTCATCAGTCTTCTTGATCTTAATAGGTGATACGTTTTCAACTCTAAAGTCTGCAACAGCTGCCGTACCAATCATAATATCTGTCTTGGTTACAAACTCTTCTACAGCATGCAACATCTGTACAGCACTCTTTACATCAATTCTTCTTACTCCTTTTGGAGTTGGAAGATCAACAGGACCTGCAATTAAGGTTACGTCAGCACCTAGAGCGCTAGCAGCTTCTGCCATATAAAATCCCATCTTGCCTGAGCTGTTATTAGAAATGTAGCGAACTGGATCGATTGGTTCTTCGGTTGGACCTGCTGTAATTAGAACCTTAAAGCCTACACCAAATGATTTAGGTAATAACTTAGTTTGTGTAAGCTCAAGAGGACTTTGAGGTGATGGTAATCTTTCCTGATTATTCTCAATTAGACCTGGTTTTGATTCGATGCGGTTAGCGAAGATAGAACAAACATCTTCATATAACTCTTCAGGCTCTTTCATTCTGCCAGGACCAAAGGTACCACAGGCAAGCTCACCTGAAGCTGGAGTAATGACATAAATACCACGTCTTAGAAGAGTCTTTAAATTATCTTGTGTAGCAAGGTTATTGAACATATTGGTGTTCATAGCAGGAGCTACAACAATTGGACAAGTAGCTGCTAAAGTAACAGCTGTTAACATGTTATCAGCAAAACCAGCAGCAATCTTTGCAATTGTGTTGGCAGTAGCAGGCGCAATTAAGACCATATCAGCATTAGTTGCTAAAGAAATATGGGAAATGCTCTTACTATCTTCAAAAATATCAACACTTACAGGATGTCCTGATAAGGCTTCGAAAGTAGATTTTCCAACTAGTTTTGTGGCAGCTTCAGTCATGCAGACATATACGTCTGCTCCACCTTTTATTAGAAGACGGCAAAGAGTACATGCCTTGTATGCAGCAATTCCTCCTGTCACACCCAAAACTATTTTGCGATTTTTTAGTTGAGTATCCATTTTGACATCTCCATTGGTGAAAATTAGATTCTAACTAACAGATTATACAGAACTTTATTAATAATTAATCGTGATTAATTATCAACATTGATTTTGTCATGTTATTAATATACAATGTACAGTTACCACGAAACGAGGGTGAATCTTTGTTTGCCCTATGTATTGTCAAAGTCTCGTATAATTTAAGCCTAAAGTTGTTCTAAAAATTAATATTTTTTAGGATATAGTCTTCTTTTGTGTTAGAATACGTGCACTTTGTTTGACCTATTAATCAATCTCAGCGTGATGCTGATTTTGAGATGTATTAATTTAATTTTTTGGAGTGTGAGATAACATGTCCAGAGTTTGCCAAGTTACGGGCAAGCGCCCAGCTGTGGGTAACCTACGTTCCCACGCAAAGAATGCGGCTAAGCGTCGTTTTCTTCCTAATTTAAAATATCACCGTTTCTGGGTTGAGAGTGAAGGTCGTTTCGTAAGACTTCGCGTTTCAACTAAAGGTATGCGTATCATTGATAAGAACGGCATCGATGCTGTTTTAGCAGATATGCGCGCAAACGGCGTTAGAGTTTAAAGGAGACTAAAATGGCTAAGAAAGGCGGTCGTGAAAAGATCCGTTTAAATTCAACAGCAGGTACTGGTCACTTCTACACAACTGATAAGAATCGTCGTACTACTCCAGGTAAGATGGAGATGATGAAGTACGATCCAGTTGTTCGCCAGCACGTACTGTACAAAGAAGGCAAGATTAAGTAATTAATTCTTGAATGAACTTTTGCAAAAGTTTATTTAAGCCTCAGCTTCGGCTGGGGCTTTTTGTTGCTATGCACACTCCAAAAATCCTTCCTAACTATCTAATTCCATTCTGAAATTTCTGAAATCGCAATTTAAAAGCACTCTTTTTACGAGTTTAAAATTTCTAATTTTAAGCTAAGTAATTAATATGTATAATGTCTAAGCTTTTATATTAATTACTTTGTTGAACAAAATTTTCATATTTAGCAAAAATTTGTTACTACATAAAATTAAAAAGTGATAAAATCCATATAAAAGCTGTTTGATAAGAAAATTATTAACAGTTTTCTTTCAAACTTAAAATAATTAATTTTTTTATTCGAGAGTATTCGAAAGGAAAAGATGATGAAAACTAAGTTATTAGCTTTAGCAGTTTCAGCAGCAGTTGTTTCATTCTCAGCAAATGCAGCTGTTGAAGATACATGGTCATTAGGTGCATCAGCAGGTTGGAGCCACGTTTTTGATAGTGGTTTAGACAATTCTTTTGACGGCCTTCAGACTGAAGTTTCAGACAAGAATGGTTATGGCTTCAAGTTAAACGGTGAGTACAACTTCACTGATTGGTTCGCTTTAGGTTTAGGTTATGACTACTTAAACGGTTCAAAGATCAAAGCAACTGATTTTGAAGAGTTCTATTCTGACGAAGCAAAGCTTCACTCAAATACTATTGAAGCTTACGGCCGTTTCGCTTTACCTTTAGATACTAACGGTTCAGATATCTTCTTCAAGGTTGGTCCTACCTGGAACAGATCAACAGTTGATGGTCAGGACTTCACTCAGTGGGGCGCAGTTCTTGGTTTAGGCGGCCAGTGGGCACTTAACGAGAGCGTAGCAATCCGTGCTGGTTATGATTACCTATACAGAACCTTACACAGCAATGATAACGGTGCAAGATTAAGCAACGGTTTATTATATGTTGGCGTACAGTACACCTTCGGTGCTCCAGCTCCTGTAGCTCCAGCTCCAGTAGCAGCTCCAGTTGAGAAGAAGACTGTTCGTGTAACTGAGAACCACAGCTTAGCAGCTGGTTTATTATTCCCATTTGATGGTTCAACCTTATCATCACAGGGTAAGAAAGCAATCTCTGATGTTGTAGCTTCATCAAAGAACTTACAGAACACCGAATTCGAAGTTTACGGTTATACCGACCGTATCGGTTCAGATGCTTACAACCAGAAGTTATCACAAAAGCGTGCTGATGCAGTAACCTCAGAGTTACAGGCAGAGGGCGTAAACACTGTTAAGGCTTCACAGGGTCGTGGTAAAGCTTCTCCTGTAACTGGCAACAAGTGCGATTCAGTAAAGGGTCGTCAGGCTGTTATCGACTGCTTAGCACCAGATCGTCGTGTTGAGATTGTTGTTACCGGTGATACCGTTAAAGAAGAGCAGGAATAATATCTAACTAATCTACTATATAGTTATTTAGTTAGTAATTTCCTAAAGAAAACCCAGCGAAAGCTGGGTTTTTTGTTGCTGTATTGAAGGAAACAACAAAAAACGCTACCGAAGTAGCGTTTCATTCGAAAATGATGAGTTGACTATTCGTCAGCCTTTTCAATTCCATCAATCATTTGCTGGTAATAAGATACAGCAGCACTGTCAGGATTTAGCATTACTTCTTTGAACATATGCTTAATCTGCTCTAAAACAGAGGCTCTGCAGATAAATACCAACTGAGACTTCTTCTCCCCTTCAGGCCATTCTTTTAGCTCTGCTAGAGGATATAAATTGCCTAATACGCCATGGATAACGATTGGCTTGTCCTGTCCTTTAAGATCAATGATACCTTTGATTCTTAAAATAGAATCGCCATACTGATCCTGAACGGTTGAAATTCCTGATAATAAAGCCAATGGCTCAATAGGCTCATCAAACTCTAAACAGAATGAATCAATGTCAGAGTGAGCGATAATCTTAGGTTTTGAAACACCGATAGCACCGTTTACAGAAGCAGGACGAAATGATGAAGCTAAGTTAGGTGACTTGATGTTAAGCCATGAGGTAACTTTCTTATCATACGCCTGATTAGCATTCTTATAAGGACCAATATCAAATAAGATCTTAGGTGAGATATTGCCTTTTACAGCAGGGAAGATCTTAGCAGAAGGATTAATCTTTGCTGTGATTTCGTAAATAGCATCTAACTCGTCAGAATCAATAAGATCTGTTTTACTTACAATTACGATATCAGCTAATGCGATCTGTTTTACAGCTTCGTACTGTTTCTTTAACTGCTCTCTTACAAACATACCATCTAGAACAGTGATAGTACCGTCATGGTAGTAATGATCTAAGAGGAAATCGTCATTATTTAAAGTACCGATGACACCTGCAGGATCAGCTAAACCTGTAGTCTCAATAATTACTCTCTTGAAGGCTGGAATATCGCCTCTTTGAGCTTTGATAAAGTTAGTTGCTAAACTGTCTACTAAAGCACCCTGTAAAGAGCAACAGATGCATCCAGACTGTAAAAGTACAACTGATGAATCAACAGCTTCTACAAGCTCATGATCTAAACCAACATCACCAAATTCGTTGATAAGAACTAATGTATCTTTGAATTCAGGGCTGTTTACCCAATGATTTAATAAAGTAGTTTTACCGCTTCCTAAAAAGCCAGTAATGATATTGACGGGGATCTTGTTCTCGTCGTTATCTGCAGTATTTTCTGCGTTGTCTGACATGGTTAATTATCCTAATCAAATAGAAAATCTAATGCGTTTGACAATGATCTTATCCTAAATTCGTCACTTTCGTTAATTAAATCATGATAAGCATTATCAATTATTTCAAATTTAGGAGGTACAGGATCTCCTTGATGATTTTCAAAGAAATGTTCAGCAACAGCTGTACTTACAACTTTGTCGTCACCAGCGCTCTGGCAATACACCGGAATGGTGAAGGTAAAGGTTGAATCAATGATCTCCATTTGCTTGCGCATAGCTTCTTTTACAAAGCGATAGGTAGGTCCTCCGATAGTAAGTTCGGGGTGCTTGGCATAATAGTCATGGTAAGCTTCATATCGCTCTTTACAGTGACTGTGGTGATTGATATCAAAAGGAGTCTTTTTATATTCTTTACCGTGAGGAGTATACAGAGTTGAAAGAATTGGTAATGACCCAAAGGTCATTACTAATGTTGTTAATAGAGGTTTTGGAAGATTAAAAAATGGCCACAGATATGGAGCAATTAAAGCTGCTTTTGAAGGTTTGTTTTTAAAGTTCTTAATAATGTCTAAAGAAACTAAGCCACCTAAAGAGAAAGCTAAAAGCTTATAGTTTTTGATGTTTAGCTTGTCTAGCATAAACAAATCGTCTTTAGCTAAATCCTCAAAATGATTGATATGACATTTTTGAAGATCCTGTAATAGTCTAGTGGATTCAGCCTGACCTCGTGCAAACAAGATCACAGCTGAGATCTTTAACAGATTAAGAGTATAGAGAAATTCAGCAAATTTATGTGGAATTTCTCCTCTTCCTGGAATAATAACCAAGGTATCTGTCGCATCATCAGCATCCATTTTAGCTGCGGTTACGGTATAACCATCTCTGGTTTTAAAAGTAAGTTTTTGGACTTTGCTTTTATAGAAGTCTTCGATATCAGAGCGCTCTTTTTCTAGAGCTTCAGTGGAGAGAAAAGAATCTTCAAATCTATTCATATAAGTTGTGTATATCCTCAATGTCTGTATATACACAATATATGATTTGAGTGTAAATTAAAATAGCGCTAGCGACGGCGGTAGATTGTGATCACATTTGGTACAGCTTTAATGCGTTTTATAACGCTAGCTAAGTGCAATCTGTCTCTTACTGTCACAATTAAATTCATTACAAAAGTCTTTTCGTCCTTTTGATCTGAATTGATGCTTTCAATTCTAGAACCTGCTACATCAACTGCATTTGAGATTTCAGAAACAATGCCCTGTCTGTTCTCAAGCTCGATTAGAAGTCCTGTCTTAAATTCCATATTAGCGGTAACAGCATAGTTCCAGCTTACGTTCAGAGACTTAGAAGGTACCTTGTCAGAATCTCTAAAGTTCTTACAGTTAGCAGTATGAATAACAATACCACGACCTTGGGCAATGTGAGCAATGATGTCGTCACCTGGAATAGGCATACAGCACTGAGCAAAAGTAAATGGCATGCCTCCGGTACCTTTGACAGGTAGCTCATGGTGATTGTGAGAATTTGGATCTAAGAACTTGGCTACAGCTACAGTTAAGATATTACCCATTGCAATATCGCAGAACAGTGTCTTTAAATCAGGTTCTTTAAAGTTCTCTAAGATATTGTCAATCTGCTCTTGAGTGAGTGAATCAATACGCTGAGACTTTAAGGTATTCTGTAACAATCTTCTGCCAATGAGCTGACACTCTTGAGTTCTTAAGCCCTTTAGATACTGTCTGATTGATGATCTTGCTTTTGAGGTTACTACTGTTGATAACCAAATAGCATTAGGACACGCATTCTGAGAGGTAATGATCTCTACAGACTGACCTGAGTCTAAGCTTCTTGAAAGAGGGAATACATGGTGGTTTACTCTAGCGCCAATACAGTGATTACCAATGTCTGTGTGCAGTGCATAAGCAAAATCAACAGGTGTAGCACCTTTTGGTAAATTATAAATAGTACCGTCAGGTGTGAATACGAAAATTGAGTCAGGGAATAGATCGGTTTTAACGTCTTCAACGAATTCCATTGAAGAGCCAGCACTTTGCTGCAGATCAATAAGATTCTTAATCCAATCCTGAGCGTTCTTCTGAGAAGCTGTAGAAACAGCCTGAGAGCCATTTTCTTTATAAGCCCAGTGAGCTGCTACACCTCGTGCTGCCATTTGATCCATGAACTCTGTTCTAATCTGGATCTCGATAGGTACGCCGTGTGGTCCTACTAATGAGGTATGAAGAGACTGATAGCCATTGAGTTTTGGAATTGCAATGTAATCTTTAAATCCGTTAGGCCGAGGCTTGAACAGATTGTGCATCTGACCTAAAACTCGATAGCAAGTATCTACGTCTTTTAGAATAATTCTAAAGCCGTAAACGTCCATGATTTCACGGAATTGAAGCTCTTTTTTGACCATTTTTCTATAAATGGAATAGAGTCTTTTTTCTCTGCCTAAGACTCTAGCTTCAATATGAGATTCCTTTAGTCTTGCTTTAATAGCTTCAAGAATATTGGAAACTACTTCCTTACGGTTATTTCTGGCTCTTGTTACAGCAGCCTTAAGAACTCTATAGCGCATAGGATAGATAGATGCCATACAAAGTTCTTCTAATTCAGCTCGGATGTCAGAAATACCTAAACGATTAGCAATTGGAACGAAAACTTCTAAAGTTTCTTTAGCAATACGAACTCTTTTGTCTGGGCGTAAAGCGCCTAAAGTTCTCATGTTGTGAGTTCTGTCAGCTAGCTTTATCAAGATGACTCGAATATCCTTGGTCATTGCCAAGATCATCTTTCTAAAGTTCTCCATTTGAGCTTCTTTGTAGTCATGGAAGCGCAATTTATCCAGTTTGGTAACGCCCTCTACAATTTCATTTACAGTAGGACCAAACTCATCTTCTAGCATCTTGCTAGTAATAAAAGTGTCTTCAACTACATCATGGAGCAACGCTGCCTGTACAGATTCAACATCAAGATGCATTTGAGCAATGACAGTAGCAACAGCGATAGGATGGATGATATAAGGTTCGCCAGAAGCTCTTTTTTGCTCACGGTGAGCTACATCAGCAACGTAGAAAGTTCTGTCAATTAAAGCAATTGCTTTTTCAGGAAGGTATGAGCAGAGCAAAGCTCTTAAATGCTCATAATAAGAAAAGTTAGGAGAGGAGAGAGCCTGATCTAATGGCGATATACCTTCACATTTGGGAATAGTACGTGTTTCCTCTCCCATATTGAGATCTCCTAGTTGAACATCTCAACGCCGTCGATAGGAGCAAACTCGTTATCAGCAGGATGTACTGATGAATCTCTTAAGTGCTCTTTGCGGTCTTGCTTATCTAAGAATTCTTTAGTGATAAGTCCTTCTTCAATCTCACGTAAAGCGATAACTGTTGGCTTATCCTTTTCTTCTTCTACAAGAGGATTGCTGCCAGATGCAATCTGACGAGCGCGACGAGCTGCAAGTAAAACTAAGTCAAAACGATTGCCAACTTTTGCAACTGCATCTTCAACGGTAACTCTAGCCATTTATACGTACCTTCATTTAACTAAGGTTTTTATTTATCTAGGTCTTAACTTAATTCTAACACCTAGAACGAAAAAAACTATTGTTTATTACAAAACAAATCATTATGCCTTTTTTAAGTCAAAAAATCGCACCTCAAACGCAATGTTTGAGTTGTTATGACTCAAATCGTGAAAAAAAGGCAGGTCTGTTTTGAGTAAGACACAAAACTCACGCCATTATACACGAATTTTAAGCATTCTACGGACAAAATATTAATCTTTTGTCCTGATTAATACTGACAATTAATTCAGTATTTTATAGACCAAATTTCTCTGTAATGTAGTGTTTTTGTTTGTCCATCTTCTGACGATTTGAAAGAATGATAGAGCGCATATTTAAAAGGCTTTCATCAAAATCGTCATTTACAATTACGTAGTCGTACTCATTGTAATGAGAGATTTCGCTTAAAGCTTTACTCATTCTCTTTTCAATCACTTCAGGAGCATCGGTAGCTCTAGTTACTAAACGGCGATTTAGCTCTTCTAATGAAGGAGGAACAATAAAGATACCTTTTGCGTCAGGAGTTTGCTGTCTAATCTGACGAGCTCCCTGCCAGTCGATATCTAAAAGAACATCTTTGCCTTCATTAAGCCACTGCTCAACGATTTCACGAGAAGTACCATAGTAGTGGTCAAATACATGAGCATATTCATAGAAAGCGTTTCTTTCAATGAGTTTTTCAAATTCTTCATTTGTGATGAAGTGATAGCTTACATGATCGATCTCACCTGGTCTTGGAGCTCTAGTAGTGTGAGATACAGACAGTCTTAATTTGTCATCTAAATTAAAGCGCTTTAATAGAGCATCAATTAAAGATGATTTTCCAGCTCCAGATGGAGCTGATACGATAAACAAAGTTCCTTTACTCATTTTTAATTATTTTCGTCGTCAGTGTGGAATAGGGTAAACCAGTTCTTTAATACGTTACGAACTTCGTCTACACCAATTTTTTTGAGAGCTGAAAAAGCAATGATTGTGAAATTTCCGCCAAACTCACTTAGCTGAGTTCTAACTTCTCCTACCATCTCTTTTCTCTTATTAACACCAAATTTATCTGCTTTGGTTAATAAAATCAGACATGGAAGATTTGCTGCAATAGACCAGTCAATAATCATTCTGTCGTGGTCACGAAGAGGTGTTCTGATATCCATGGTAACAACTAAGCCACATAGGCATTTACGTTGTTGCAGATAATCAGTCATTGCTTTTTGCCATTGACGTTTCATGTTCTCAGGTACCTGAGCATAACCGTAACCTGGCAAGTCGACAATGAACTTTCCATCTTCAACTTTAAAAAGGTTGATAAGTCTAGTTCTACCAGGAGTGCGACTGGTCTTTGCTAAGTTCTTCTGATCACAAATGGCATTTATGGATGATGATTTTCCTGAATTAGATCGACCAATAATAGCAATCTCAGCGCCCATATCCTCAGGAAGTTTGGTGATATCAGGGGCGCTGGTTACAAATTTGGTTTTTCTAAAATCTAGGACATTCTTTTTGATAATGTCGGTCATTTAATTTTCTTGGGTATACTGCTCTAGAATATCATCAGGTGATAATGTACTGTGACTTTCAAAATCACGTAGAGCTGTAAAACTAGTATCGTCCATTGCTAACTCAACATAGAATACATTGCCACCTTCTGTGTGGAATGTAACTTTACCATATTTAGGGTTATCTAGGTTAACTGAAATACTAATTTGAACTTCTCTTGGTAGAACTAACATCTTTGGCTGTGACTGATCAATGCGAATGTGTAATTCTTCACTGATCTGACGTGTAAAGTTACCAATGATTTGATTCATCAGTTCGCCTAAAGTATTACTTACCTCATCTTGAGTGTAGTTTTTTGCCATTTCACACTCAGGAATACCCATGTTTCTTAGATATGAAGTGTAGAGCTCCATAGCTGTTTCTTTAGGAAAGTTAATTACAACCATTCCAGAGAAAGAACCTGTGAACATTACAAAGGTTCCAATATCAGGTGTTAATAGGGTCTTAGTAATCTTTTGTACTAGTGGAGCGTATCTAGTTTCTTGTGAGGTTGCAGAAGTAATGACACTCGCAACACTCTGGCATAAGGTCATAATGATGTCGCTGCTGTCTACTTTTTTTGAATTGTTTTCAATCTCTGTCATAAGTCCTCCGAAATACTCTTTTAAATAAGGATAGGCTAAACACAGATTTTTTTGTGTGAGTTTATCTGATAATTTGAAATCGGTGACAAAAAAAGCGTTAAATTTATGAACTTAACGCTTTTTTCTAGAATTCAAATTTAGTTGAACTTGATTAGTTCAGATTTAACTCTTTAATCTTTCTTGTAAGAGTATTACGTCCCCAACCTAAAAGTTTTGCTGATTCCTGTTTGTGGTTGCCTGTAAAGGTTAAGGTTGCCTCTAACATTACCTTTTCAAACTCTGGTACAGCTTCAGCTAAAATGTCATGTTCTCCTGACTTTAACTTGCCATCTACCCAGGTTCTTAACAGATCCTGCCATGAAGCATTCTCTTTATTAGCTGCTACAGGGCTTACAGCCTTGTTCTGTGGAGTATTTGAATGCAGGAACTCTGATGGAAGATCAACTAACTGAATATCTCTACCAGTTACCATGATAGTTAGATACTTACATAAGTTCTTTAACTGTCTTACGTTGCCAGGCCAAGGTAGTCTGCATAAGAAGACTAATACCTCAGAGGTTAATTTCTTTGGTTCTGTATGGCTGTCAGCTGCGCTCTGAGCTAAGAAATGCTTTGCAAGCATAGGAATATCATTATTTCTATCTCTTAAAGGAGGAATATTAATGTTAATGATATTTAATCTGTAGTACAGATCAGAGTTAAAGGTACCATTATTAATCTTCTCCTCAAGATTGTGAGAAGTTGAGGCAATAATACGTACATTAGCATGCATAGGCTCAGTGCTGCCGATAGGTGAGTATTCCTGCTTTTGGATTAACTGTAACAGTCTGTTCTGGCAATCCATAGGCATATCACTGATTTCGTTGATAAATAAGGTACCGCCGTCAGCTTTCATAATAGCGCTCTGACTTAGATCCTTACTGATATCACCGAACAGTTCGTATTTAACCATTTCCTGTGGAATTGAGGTCATATTCAAAGATACGAACTTAAAGCCTTTTCTCTCGCCGTGGTTGTGTAGAGCTTTGGCAACCTGACCACGACCAGTTCCAACTTCACCGTGAATCAGCACTGGAAGATCGGTTTTTGAAACACGACCTATGAACTTGAATACTTCCTGCATAGCTGGTGATTTACCGATGATTTCTGCTTCTTCAGTTTGCTCGGTTACAGGAGCTACTTCATTTTTAGCCTTTTGATTTAGCATCTGTAGCATGTTAACTCTATGTACAGCTGCTCTTCTGATTACACTGATAGCCTGCTCAATATCAAAAGGTTTTGGTAAGTATTCAAATGAACCTTCTTCATAAGCATCGATAGCTGCAGTTAAATCTGAGTGAGCTGTCATGATGATGAATGGAATGTTTTCGTCGATCTCGTGAACAGCTTTAATCAGCTCTAAACCATCAATACCAGGCATTCTGATATCAGAAACAATAACATCAGGAGTTTCATGTTTGATAGCTTCAAGGGCTGCTTCACCGTTTTCAAATAAACGGTGGGTAATGCTGTTGGCATCTAAAGCTTTATCAAAGACAAAGCGTATGCTGGCATCATCATCGATAACCCAAATCATAGGATTCATAAACAATCTCCTCAGATTCTGCTCTTTAAAGGCAGGATAATCTTAAATACAGTTTGATGAGCATCACTCAAACATTCGATGGTTCCGTGGTGACGCTCAATAATATTCAGTGCAATAGATAAACCCAGTCCATTACCATTGGTTTTGGTTGTTACCATTGGGAAGAATACGGTCTGTTTTATCTGCTCAGGTATTTCAGGTCCATTATTTGAAATGGAGATGATCACCGCTGTTGGGTATTTTTTATCTCTTACAATGGTTCTGATACTTGCTCTGGTTTTTACTTGAATCCAAGGATCTTTAGTATCAGATCCTTTTAAAGCCTGAACTGCGTTGTTAACAATGTTCAGTAAAACCTGCTCCACAGAGTCCACATCAAGACTTAACTCTGGCAAGCTAGGATCATAATCTCGCTTTATCTCAATACCTTTACTCTCATCTTGCATTGAAACTAATGAAAGTACCTTTTCAATCAGGTAATGAATATTTTCCTTTACTAAAGGGTTAGGTTTTTGAGGTCCTAATAAGTTGTTAACTAAAACTTTTAGTCTGTCAGTCTGTTCGATAATAACTTTGGTGTAGTCCTTAATGCCTTCTACCTTGCCAAAGGTCATTTCAATTAACTGAGCAGCACCTCTAATTCCACCTAATGGATTTTTAATCTCATGAGCTAAACTTCTGATTAAATCTCGTGCTGCTGTATATTGATAATTCTGCTGCATCTGATTTATCAGTTTGTCTTGATGAGAAATTGTATGAAGTTCAATCAAAAGACCATTAAATTTAGCTGTTGAATAGTTAAAAACAGCCATGTCGGTCTTAGTTGACACACCTGGCTGAGGAGAAATCATAATTCCTGCAGCAGAGATGCCTTGGAATGAATCTGAAAAATTAGTTTCTTTAATAGTCTGTATGAGAGAAGTCTCATTAGGATCAATAAAATCAATAAACTTTGATGATTTTAATTTAGTACGCGAAACTCCGCACAACTGTTCTGCAGCTGTGTTAGCGTAGTGAATATTAAAATCCTTATCAGTGATTAAGACTGCAGTAGCCAAACTTTCTAGGATGTTAGCTTTTTGCTTATCTTCCATCGTAATTTCTCAATAGCCTATTTTTGTGCATGATCTATTTTGAACTATTTTGTGTTTATTTTATAATATAGCACAAAAATAGTGCAATATGAGAAACGTATATTTTAAGAAAAAATGTAATTAAAAATGGCTTGCGTATCTTGAATTGATAAATAAATATAAAAAAAGCCTGTGTAAATAAATTACACAGGCTTTTTTATAAAGATCAATTATAGTGCTTTATTCTTCAGCTTTTTTACCACCTGCTGCACGGAAAGCGCGCACACGATCCAATTCAGACAGGTTCTTCTTACGAATACGTAAGCTTACTGGGGTAACCTCTACTAACTCATCTTCATTGATGAACTCTAGAGACTGCTCTAAAGACATATGAACAGCAGGAGTTAAGATGATGTTATCATCTGAACCTGCAGCACGAACATTAGTTAACTTCTTGGTCTTTAATGGGTTAACAGTTAAGTCGTTTGAACGAACGTGTAAACCGATAACCTCGCCTTCGTAAACTTCTTCACCAGGCTCAACAAATAATCTGCCACGCTCCTGTAAGAACCATAGAGCATAAGGAACAGTCTTACCTGTATCATTAGAGATAAGAACACCGTTCTGTCTCTCACCGATGGTGCCACCAACGTACTCATCGTAGCTGTCGAAGGTGTGGTACATCAGACCAGTACCTGAGGTTAAGGTCATATATAATGACTGGAAACCAATTAAGCCACGAGCTGGGATTCTATAGTCTAATCTTACACGTCCCTTTCCATCAGGAACCATGTTCTTTAACTCACCCTTACGAAGACCTAACTCTTCCATTACAGGACCTTGGTTGTCCTCATGTAAATCTAGAGTTAATACCTCATATGGCTCTAAGGTCTTGCCACCTTCTTTATGAAGAATAACTTCAGGACGTGAAACAGCTAACTCATAACCTTCACGACGCATTTCTTCGATAAGAACTGATAAGTGTAATTCACCACGGCCTGATACCTTGAAACGATCAGTGTCTTCAGTTCTCTCAACACGTAAAGCTACGTTGTGAACTAACTCTTCACGTAATCTTTCTTCGATGTTTCTAGAAGTAATGAACTTACCTTCTCTACCAGCAAATGGAGAGGTGTTTACGCAGAAGTTCATAGAAACTGTAGGCTCATCAACTGATAAAGCAGGTAATGCTTCAACCTTTGATGGATCACAGATAGTATCTGAAATCTTTAATTCACCTAAACCGGTAACAGCAATAATGTCGCCAGCTTCAGCACAATCTACAGGTGCTCTTCTCAGACCTAAGTAACCTAAAACCTGACCAATCTTGCCAGTTCTAGTCTTGCCTTCACGATCAATGATAGTTACAGGTGAGTTTGCCTTTGCAATACCGCGCTTTACACGGCCAACACCGATAACACCAACGTAAGAAGTGAAGTCTAATGATGAAATCTGCATCTGGAATGGACCATCAAGATCAGCCTCTGGAGGACTTACCTTGTCAACGATAGTCTGGAATAATGGCTCCATAGTATCGCCGTGAGATGCTAAATCTAAAGTTGCCCAACCCTGGAAAGCTGAAGCATATACAACTGGGAAGTCTAACTGCTCATCAGTTGCACCTAAGTTGTCGAATAGGTCGAATACCTGATCGATAACCCAATCTGGTCTTGCACCTTCTCTATCGCACTTGTTAATAACAACGATTGGCTTTAGACCAGCTGCGAAAGCTTTTTGTGTAACAAATCGAGTCTGTGGCATAGGACCGTCAACTGCATCTACTAGCAGAAGAACAGAATCTACCATAGACATAACACGTTCTACCTCACCACCGAAGTCAGCGTGGCCTGGGGTATCAACAATGTTAATTCTGTATCCGTTCCAATTGATAGCTGTGTTCTTTGAAAGAATAGTAATACCGCGCTCTTTTTCGATATCATTTGAGTCCATGACACGTTCCTGACCGATTTCGTTACGGTCTAGAGTGCCAGACTGGCGGAGTAACTTGTCTACTAAGGTTGTTTTACCGTGGTCAACATGCGCAATAATAGCAATGTTGCGGATTTTCTGAACATCCATTTTATAACCCTGTGATGATAAACTCAGACATTGAGTATAGATTTAAAAATAGCTGCGCTATTTTATCCTATTTTTGAGCTATCTAACATTTTTTGAATAAAAAGAATTTAAAAAGTTTCATTTTTAAGCGTTTTGATTTAGTGCGCTAAATCATCAAATTTGAAATTATTGGCAACGTTTTTTCGAACTATCGGATGATTTTTCAGTCAAATTAAACAATTATTTGTCGATGAAAGTCACTTATTGGCAAACGGCAACACAAGAAAGTCTAAAAATAGATATAATGCTCATAATCAGAGCTATAAGGTAAGAAACAAGTGAAAGAACTGTATAAATATTTTTTAAATCGAGTAAAAAGAGACTCTATTGGACTTGAGGCATCAGCACTGTCTTTTACCTCTATTCTTGCGCTAATTCCTGCAATTAGTGTGATTTTCTATTTCTTTGCAGTTTTCCCTTCATTTGAGCAATTTAGAGAATCCTTAAAAAACTTTGCTAAAGCTAACTTTATGCCAGTTTTTGCTGATAATTTAGGTAACTATGTAGGAACTTTCGTAG
>DKDL01000069.1:24269-39448 GCA_002449335.1 Succinatimonas sp. UBA6849
CATGCAGGAAAGTTGACTGCTACTAGTACAGTGGTGTTTTTCATCATTTCTTTACTGCTAGTTCGATCAATAGATCAGTGCTTAAACAGAATTTGGCGTGGTGGCAGAAGAAAATTAGGTACCATGATTGCTATTTATTGGACTTTACTTACCTTAGGTCCAATTGCATTGGGTATCGTAATTTGGATCTTTACTAAAGTTATGGGCTTTGCAATTAGCTCTAATTCAACTGTTGGTCTGCCACTGATGATTGCTTACTTTGTATTCCCAATCATCATTGAGTGTGGTGTTTTAACTGCAGTCTATGTGATTGTTCCTAGAGTAAGAGTTAAAGTACAGGATGCCTTATTAGGTGCAGTATTTGTGACTGTAGCTTTTGAGGTTTCAAAAAAGATTTTCAGTGTCTTCGTTTTAAACTTCTCAAACTATGAAGCAATCTATGGTGCTATCGCAGTAATTCCAGTGCTCTTTGTCTGGATTTATATTAACTGGTGGATTGTACTTTTAGGTGCAGAGTTTACTGCAACTTTAGGCGTGGTACGTTCTGGTTTATCTGATGAAGTTCCAAGTTTTATGGTTTATCTTGCTAATGTAACCGGATCTACTTTAGGCTCTGATGACATTATCAACAGTAAAAAGAAGAAACCTTCAATCAGCATTAAGATATCTTCAAAGCCATAAGTCTGGCGCTTGTCTAAAAAGCAGTTTCCCTTTACAGGTCCTGAGATGATTTTTCTAAAGCTTCAGGACCTTTTTGATCCTTATCTTTATTTAATTCGGAAGCTGTATCTGTCATCTCTTTAGCATTATTCTCTTCTAGAACTTCTTCATTGATACCAGGTCTGATTTCTCCTCTAGAGAGTGCAGTAATGAAGATTTTCTTATCGTTAGATCCTTCTTTTGCAAGACCTTTGATAGTGATGTTAGAAATACTGTCTTTTGGTAAAGAGACAAAGGTACCGCGAGCAGAGAAGTCTTTGTTTGAAAGATCTAGTTTTGCATTAAAGGTCAGATGTGAGGTTGTAAGATCACCTGAACCTTTTAGTTTTAAGAAACTATCTTGAGGGAAGATATTAAGGTTTAACTTATATAAACCTAAATCTCCATCTTTAATGGCATCAAGAAATTGAGTGAAATTTAAAGCATAGTTTTTCTTTAAACCACCATTTACAAGATCTAAACCTAATTGTGATACCAGCAAGGAATCACTTGTAAGTTTGATATTGCCTTTGAAAAGAGGTTCTGCTTTATCCTGATTATTGTCAGTATCTTTAATCTCAGCATTGTTAGAGCTACTGTTATCTGAACTTTGAGTCTTATCGTTTGATGCGTTTGATGCAGATACTTTAGTCTCATCAGATTTGCTGTCAGCTGTTTCTTCGTTTTTTATGATTTCGCCTTCTAGGTTAATTACACCACTTAATAGATGATCTGTAAGATTTGAATTTAATTCAGAGATATCAAATTGTGGAGCAAAGACTTTAAAACGAGATATTTCCAATTCTGTGTTAGTATCAATTTCAAAAGCAAGTTCACTCTTTTTAAAGAGCATCTTTCCAACATTAAAAGCATAGCCCTTATCTGTAAGATCTAGCTTAGAGTCAAATTGCTTAATGAAAAGATCTGAGTAGTAAGCACTATCAAAACTGAAAGTAACGTAGCTTGTAGAGTTATCTTCATCGTTGTCTGCACTAGTACTTAAAATGCTGTTTAAAGGGGATAGTCTCTTTAATAGTGGGTAGTTGTCATCATCTTCTTTAGAAGCTACAGTATCGTCAGCAGACTGGTTATTAGTTATTGCTCTGTCTTTTGTTTGTGTAGCTTCTTTTACGTCAAAGTTATTGTGGTCGAGATCGTTATTGATGTTGTCTTCTTTAGCTTTGTTATTAAAAGCAATGTTATTAGCTTCTAGCTTTACACTCTTTATTGATAAAGGCAGAGTATTGATGAAAGATACAAACTCGGTTCCATCAATGCTAAATTTCTCTACATTAAGGTTGTTATTGAGCAGAATCTTTCTAACAAAAGCATATTGTTCTTTGGTAGTCTCAAATTTGCCTTCTTTTAATGACAAATTATGAATAGTGAGTAAAGGTTCACTATCATTTTGATAGTCATAACTGCCATCAAAAGAGTAAGAACCATCAAAGACAGTACCGTCAGCTTTCAAGCTTACAGAGTTGTCGGTAATGTTAGCCTCAATATCTGAATTCTCAGCTGTAACCTGAATGCTTGGTTTTGAAATTTCCCCAGAACTGCCTTTAAAGGTAAAGTTAATGCTACCATCCTTGACTAGAAGATCACTCAAAGAACCTCTTATTTGTCCGAATAGAAGATCCTGTTTAGGCAGAGCTAATACACAGTCATAAACAGATGCTTCAGGAGCATAGATATTGTATTTTTTAGATAATAGTTTGTAGTCTTTAAAAATGATCTTATTAAGATTGAGTCTTGCAAAATTTAAAGCTTCAGTTTTTCTATCAACAGTAAGATCTGCTAATAGTGTTCCACCAAAAATCTGTAGAGACAGATCTTTTATTACTACCTTTTCTGGCAAAACACTAATATTTGCCTGAAGATTCTTTACAGGCAACTCATCTAACTCTCCTTCACTTGCTTTTACATCAGAAACTTTAAAAGAGAACTTGCCGTCATTAGCAAGATAAGCATCAACAGCTGATAGGGAACCTTTGTTTAAACTTAATTTGTATAGATTGATTGGGGTATCTACAAGATCTAACTTGCTAATATGAATGTCTTTGAATTTGAACTTTTCTTGTTTTAAGGTTTGTATATCTTTGTCGTCTGCTTTTATGCCTTTTGCGTAAAAGTACTTTATCTCAAATGTATCTGATTTTAAAAGACTTGGCAGATCGTATTCCATATAGATTTCATCTATATTGGATTTGCCAATCTTAATGTCATGAAGCTTGATTACGTTTGGGTATAAAGCTGAGAATTCTACTTTTTGACAATTGATTTCAAAGCTGGTTCTACTAGACAAGAATTTAATTAAAGGGGCTTTGATATTCTGTCCGTTGAAATAGAGAATAGCTCCCCACACGGCAATAGCAACGGCTACAATCACAAGAAGAATTGCTTTAATGATTTTTGAAAGTTTAGACTTCTTATTTTTGATTTTTACATTCGCTATAAAAGCCATGTTCAGCCTCAACGGATACTGTATGTAGGATACCAGCGTCTGATTAGAGATTTACAGGTGTCTATATCTGAATTCATAAGTTTAATTGCAGCCTCTCTTGCTGGACTTATAAGTTCAAAATCTCTATTTACATCAACGACTTTGAATAGATCAAATCCTTTTTGTTTTTCACCTAGAACCTCTCCAGGTCCTCTTAATTTTAGATCTTCAGATGCAATCTTAAAGCCGTCATTTGTACTCTTCATAATAGCAAGACGTTGCATAGCAATGTCGTGATCAATTTCATTATTCTTTTTATAAACAAGTATACAGTATGACTCTTTAGAGCCACGACCTACACGCCCTCTTAACTGATGTAACTGAGCTAAACCTAGTTTGTCAGCGCCTTCGATGATGATAATTGAAGCATTAGGAACATCTACACCTACTTCCACAATAGTAGTAGCAACTAAAATATTGTACTTGCCTTCTAAAAAACCTTTCATGACTTTATTCTTGTCATTAACTGCCATTTGGCCATGAAGAAGACCAATCTTGAGTTCAGGTAATTCCTTTTTTAAGCGTTTATAGGCTTCATTTACAGAGGCGTTTTCATCCTCATCTGCTTCAATATTAGGGCAGATCCAGTAAGCTTGGGTGCCTTCTTGGCAGACAACTGATAGTCTCTTGATGATAGTATCTTTCTTTTCATCAGACATTACCGCAGTAACAATAGGTTTTCTTCCTTTTGGCAACTCATCTAGCTTTGATACATCAAGATCAGAGAATAAAGCTAACTGTAAGGTTCTTGGAATAGGAGTAGCTGTCATCACCAACTGATGCATGGTGATTTTTTCAGGAGCTTTATGTAACAGGGCTATTCTCTGATCAATACCAAAACGGTGTTGCTCATCGATAATTGCTAATACCAGTGATTTATAGATAATCTCAGGCTGGAAGACACTGTGAGTTCCTACAATAACATTAGCTACGCCTGACTTAATGTCTTCACCAATTTTGTCTCTTTTGCTTCCTTTTACAGATGAAGTTAAAAGAACGGTATTTACCTCAAAAGGTTCAAGCAGATCTTTTATCTTATTGTAATGTTGTTGAGCTAAAAGTTCAGTTGGAGCTAAAATTACACACTGGTGACCTGCCTTTGATACCTGAAGCGCAGCAAAAACAGCAACCATAGTTTTACCTGAACCTACATCACCGTGTAGTAAACGCAACATAGGCTTGTCTTTTTCTAAATCAGAACTTACCTCTTCAATTGAACGTAACTGTGCATTGGTAAGTGAAAAAGGCAGAGCCTTTATAAATTGCTGTTTTAACTCTTTGTCATCAGGAATTAACTGAGCTTTATTAGCACTGTTTTTTCTTTTTAAGAATAACAGGGTTAATTGATAAGCAATAAGCTCTTCATAACATAGACGTCTAAAAGGAGCTGACTTTTCTAAAATAAACTTGTCTTTAGGATCTTCTAAAGGAAAAGGTCGGTGTGACAGTTCAATTGCCTGGCTTATGGTTAAGTTAAATGGGTTTAACTCCTGAGGTAAGATCTCAGGCAATGCCATAACCTTTAAAGAATCCAAAACTCCAAAGATAACCTTTCTAATTGAAGCTTGAGGTACTTTTTCTACAGCATGATAGACAGGTGTAAGTCTGTCTGATGGTAAAAAAGGCTCATCGTCACTGATAAAAGTTACAGCAGGTTGAGCCATCACTCTAGCTCCACTGTAATCACTAAGTTTTACAGCTCCAAAAGCCAAAACTCTTCTGCCCTGTATATAGTTTCGCATCTGATTAGGATAGAGGTTAAAGAAGGTAGCTTCTATCTTACCTGTGTCATCTTGGAGAATGACTTTTAACAACCTTACTCGAGAATTTAAAACATTGTGGACAGCAGCAATATGAGCGTCAATGAGGACAAAGTTTCCGTCAGGAAAGATGTCTTTTATCTTGGTTACCTTGGTTTTATCTAGATACTTAAATGGAAAATCAAAAAGGAGGTCAAAAAGAGTTTTGATCCCCTTATTGTTAAAACTTTTTATATAAGAAGGCCCTAGTCCTTTTAAGGTAGCTATATCAGTACAAGAATATCTTGAGTCATCTTCTAGGGCCATAAGACATACCTTTTTAAAAGATACTAATTCACTATCTATTTATAGCAATGTTATAGCAAAGTCATTGCTATAAAAGCTGTTTAATGAAGATAGAAGCTCTTAGTCTCTTTACTTTCTTAAGTAGCTTTTGAACTTCTTCAGGATAGCTTTCAAAACTATCTAAGTCGTTTACACTGCTAATTTGCTTAGTGTGGCGAAGTAGATACTGTTGCTCGTGAGCGAACTTTTCCTGTAACTGATGGTAAGGATCAGAAATAACCAAACCATTCTCAAGATCAAGGCTCCAAGCTCTTGGGTTTAAGTTATTTCCGGTAAGCAGAGCAAAGTTACTATCTACAAACATGCCTTTTACGTGATAGGTGTTGTTGCCATCTTTCCATAACATGATTTTTAGAAGTCCAGAGTCGATGAATTTCTGATTTTTTGTAATAAAATCTTTTAAATTCTGCTCATAGATATATGGAACCGCTCCAACTGGAGAGAAGTTCTCGCCTTCTCTGATAAAGAAGTCATTAGCTACTTTGTCACCAACAACTAAAGTTACAGAAACATCTCTGTTTAAAGCATCTTCAATTGCTGTAGATACATCTTTAGGAGGATTAAAGTAAGGAGTGCAGATAAATAGTTTTTCTCTAGCAGCTCCTAATAACCACATAATGGTTCTGTTTAACTGGTTTCCTTTCTTGCCTAAACCTGCAATAGGGGTTACTCCTACTTGGTAATTGCAGATTTTGTCGTTTTTAACACTGTACTGAACCTGTGTTAAATGACGTCTTAACTCGCGAATTTCATCTCTCATCTCTTTGGCTGGTTTTACTACACCTTGAGAGAAGTCCTGAACTGCAAAGTTAGGATGGAAAGCATTGGTTGCAAATGCACACATGGTGTTAGCAAGTTCTTCAGAATGGATCTCATGGTATCTATCAAGACGATAACGACCGTTATAGCCCATATAAACATCATTGATACTTGCTCCAGAGTAAAGAACTGTATTATCAAAGACAAAACCTTTTAAATGCATAACACCAAAGATTTCTCTTCTTTTTACTGGAACACCGTAAATAGCAGGAGGATTCTCACTGGTTTTTGCCATCTTATAGTAAAGTTCTGAGTTTCCTAAAGAAGGACCTTTACCGATTAAACCTCTTTGAGCGCGATGGAAATCTACATAAACTCTGATATAGAGTTTTGGATTCTTCTCTTTAGCATCATACAGCGCCTGTAGTACTTGTCTGCCGATCTCATCATCCTGTAAGTATAAAGCAGTGATTAAGATCCTCTCTTTAGCACTGGCAATCAGCTCTAGAATTCTGTTAAAGCAACGGTGAGGTGTTTCTAAGATGTTGTATGAAGAAACATCCACAGGAATGGTTGGCAACTGCTGTAATCTGGTCTGACAGTAAATAGCACCAGGTAAACTCTTTTTAAAGAAAAACATTATCCGTCAACTCCATTAAATAGCGGCAGTGGCCTTATTAAGCCATGTGATCTCATCTTCGGTTAAAGATGTAGCTGCATTAGTAATTACATTATTTACGTTCTGATGGTAATTGTTAAGCCATTCTATTTCTTTTTGTGATAAAAGCTCTTTATCAATGAATCTCTTATCAAATGGAACAAGAGTTAAAGGTGAAAAACATAACATATGCTGCATTCCAGGCAAAGTACACTGCATTACGACTAATAGGTTCTCAAGTCTTATGCCGTATTCGCCTTCTTTGTAGTAGCCAGGTTCATCAGATAAAACCATACCAGGTACTAAAGGTACAGTAGATCTTCTAGAAGAAATAGTTTGAGGCCCTTCATGTACTGAAAGTACATGACCTACACCATGACCTGTACCATGAGCAAAATCGAAACCGCAATCCCATAATGGACGTCTTGCAATCGCATCAATCTGAAGACCTGATGTGCCTTTTGGGAAGATAAGAGTAGCTAGAGCAATATGAGATTTTAGTACTAAGGTGTACATCCTCTTAATTTCATCTGTGAGGTGCGGACCTACAAGAATAGTTCTTGTAATGTCAGTAGTACCTTCGATGAAATGAGCGCCACTGTCGATTAGATATAAGCAGTCTTTACCCAGTGCTCTTGGTGTTGCTTCATTCTCATGATTATAGTGGCACATAGCAGCATTTGGTCCTAATGCTGAAATGGTGGCAAAAGAAGGCTCAATAAAGCCTGCTTCCACTTTTCTAAAGCTCAGAGCGCGGGCTGCTAATTCAGCCTCATCGACGCCTTCTACTCTTCTAAAGAAAGCTTCATCACTATCAGTTGGTTTGTCTAATGCTGTTAAATTGTCTAACCAAGAGAGGAAACGACACATTGCAATACCATCTTTGATATGAGCTTTGTATTCACCAGCTACCTCAATGTGGTTTTTGCAAGCTTTAGGCATTTGGCACAAGCCCAGACCTTCTGAAACTTTAGCTCCACCTGAGTAGAGCTTTGTCATCACATGAGCATTTGTAGTTTCAGGATCAACATAAACAGTACATGATGATGAACATAATCTGTCTAATACATCATCAAATGCGTCTTCAGGGAAGATATCAATATGACCAATGTGTTCCTGTAACTGATCTTGTAAATTCTCATCTTTAAAGTGATTTGGGTTGATGTACCATTCTAAAGCTTCATTAGAGTAAGCTACCATTTTGCAGTTGATTACAGGAAGATAGGCTCTGTCTCTACCTCTGATGTTTAATAACCAGCAGATACTCTCAGGATCGCAGATTACAGTTGCATCTAAATCTTTCTCTCTTAAAGTCTGAGCAATAAGCTGTCTTTTTTGAGGACTTGGGCAACCATTGTATTCATCAGGGAAAATTGCAATCTCAGATACTACAGGTTCAGGTTTATCAGTCCAAATCTTATCCACCAGGTTGCTCTCAGTTGCAACTAGGTTGATGTTGTTAATGCTAAGCTCATTTTTAATAGCTAAATATTCTTTGTAGCTAACACAGTTGATATCAATACCAACTGTTGAGTTCTTAGGCATTACACTTGTAATCCATTTAGCTGGTTTTACTTTGGCTAAATCAAAGTCCTGAAAGATATCGTTATCAATCTGTTCTTTTACTTGAACTACATATCTTCCATCAACGAAAACCGCACAGTCTCTTTCAACTGTGATTCCATTTTCAGAGTTATCGTCGTTAAATTCGATACTGTCAGTGTTAACTTTTAAGCCATCACGGGTGATAACAGCATAGCCGGCACTTCCTGAGAAACCTGTAATGTACTTTAGTCTTTCTTCATCTGCGTTTAGCTCATAAGACAGGTATTCATCATCATGTGAAACAATAAGTGCATCAAGATCATTTTGATCTAGTAATTCTCTTAATGAAGCAACTCTTTGCTCAAAAACACTGTTATTCTGATCTGACATAGTTTTCTCTATTTCTTAATGCCATAACATACGGTATTTAATGATTTTTATCATGCATGATCTTAGCACATACACCTATATCTATCAAAAAACGATGTGTTTTCAGTGTACAATCGTAGAAAAGTAAAAATTATTAACAGGAAAGAATAAAAATGTCTGAAATTAAAGATAATCCATTATTAAATTATAGTGGTCTACCTCCTTTCTCACAGGTAAAGCCAGAGCATGTAAAAAGTGCTGTAGAAACCGCTATTGAAAGATGTAAAAAACAGATCATCGAATTATCTGAAAAATACAAAAATGAGCCTACTTGGGATAATGTAATTTCTCCAATTGAAGAAAATGAAGATCGCCTATCTAAAGTTTGGTCTGTTGTTTCTCATTTAAATTCTGTAAATAACACCCCTGAGTTGAGAAAAGCTCATGATGAGTGTTTACCTGTTCTTTCTCAGTTCTATTCATGGTTTGGTCAATACAAGCCTTATTTTGAAGTATTAAAGAAAATTCAGGCCTCAGATGCTTTTGGGAGACTTTCAATTCCTCAGCAGAAAGCTATTAAGAATGCTATTCGTGACTTCAAATTAACAGGTGTTGATTTAAATGAAGCAGATCAGAAAGAATTTGCTCAAATTTCAGCAAAATTAAGTGAGTTAACTTCAAAGTTCTCAAATAACGTACTAGATGCAACTCATGGTTATACCTTACACGTAACTGAAAAAGATAAGTTAAAAGGTCTACCTGAGAGTGCTTTAAAGCTAGCTAGTGCAGAAGCAGCTGAGCGCAAATTAGAAGGTTATGTCTTTACTCTAGAGATGCCTTCATATCTACCTTTTATGACTCATTGTGAAAACAGAGAGTTAAGAAAAGAGCTTTATGTAGCTTACAACACTCGTTCTTCAGAAATTGGTCCTAATGCTGGTAAATGGGATAACGCCAAGGTAATGGAAGAGATCCTTTCATTACGTTACAGAGAAGCAAAACTGTTAGGTTTTGAGTCTTATGCTCATTTATCTTTAGCTACCAAGATGGCTGATACTCCAGAGACTGTAATTAGTTTCTTAGAGGATTTAGCTAAAAAGTCACACTCTCAGGGTGAAAAGGAAATTGCTACCTTACGTGAGTATGCTAAAAAGAATGGTGTTGATGATCTGCAGCCTTGGGATATAGCTTTTTATTCAGAAAAACTTCGCCAGGAGAAGTATTCATATTCAGAAGAAGAGTTACGCCCATACTTCCCTGAGAATAAAGTAATCGAAGGTATGTTTGAGTGTGCTCATAGATTATATGGAATTTCTCTAAAGAAGCGTTTAGGTGTAGATGTCTGGAATGAAAACGTAAAGTGCTTTGATGTATATGAGGATAAATACGGTTCAAAGATTGGATCTATATTTATGGACTTATATGCTCGTCCTGGTAAGAACGGCGGTGCATGGATGGATGAGTGTTTAACTCGTCGTTACCGCGATGATGGTACTTTGCAGTTACCAGTAGCCTATCTAGTATGTAACTTTACACGTCCTGTAAATGGCAACATCTCAGAGTTAACTCATGATGAGGTTGTAACTATATTCCATGAGTTTGGTCATTCACTAAATCAGTTATTAACAAAGATTGATATTGCTGATGTTTCAGGTATCAATGGTGTGCCTTGGGACGCTGTTGAGTTACCAAGCCAGTTCAATGAGAACTTTGCTTGGCAGGAAGAGGTTTTGAACTTCTTATCAAGTCACGTAAAGACTGGTAAGCCATTACCTAAAGATAAGTTAGACGCAGTTCTAGCAGCTAAGAACTTTGAATCAGCAATGGCAATGTTGCGTCAGATTGAGTTCGCTCTTTTTGATTTTAGAATTCATCTTGAATATGATCCTGAAAAGGGTGGCAGAATCTTTGAAATTCTAAATGAAGTTAAAAACAAGGTTGCGGTTGTTCCTAACTTTAAGGATAGTCGCTTCCCTAATAACTTTACTCATATCTTCTCAGGTGGATATGCTGCTGGCTACTACAGCTATAAGTGGGCTGAAGTATTAGCTGCTGATGCTTTCTCATTATTTGAAGAGAAGGGGATCTTTAACCGTGAAGTTGGTAAGAGCTTTGAAGAGTTAATACTAGCTTGTGGCGGTGCTTCAGATCCATTAAAGAACTTTGAAGAGTTCAGAGGCAGAAAGCCTAGCGTTGATGCTCTGTTAAAGCAAAGTGGCATTGAGCAGTAATTAAAATAAAAGAGCAGCTTTTAGCTGCTCTTTGAGATTTTATAGATTGGAGGTGGAACTAATCTATAAGTTCTAATTCCATCTTCTGGTTTTATCTTCTTCTGTTGTAGTTATTTCTGTTTCTCTTAGATGCAGCAGGATCTGGTAAAATCAATCCACCAAAAGGCTCACTAGGAGCACCTACTACAGATCTTGTTTCCTTGTTAACTTCAACGATTCTAACTTTAATAGGATCGCCTAGACGTTTTACAAGGTTACCCTTCACAAAAGCTTCTCCTGTATCACCTGAGAGAATTAGATCTTCTTTGCTTTCAGAGATAAATGAGAATGGAACAAAGATCATTGCTCCGTTTTCAGTTAGGATGACCTTTAAGCCTCCTCTTGAAATATCAAAGATTTCACCATTAAATACAGTCTTCTTTTCAATTTCAGGCTCTAAGAACTCAACATATAACCAATCTCTTACATCGCGCTCAGCCATTCTGTTAGTACGACGAGCTTCGTTCATCTCTTTTAAAAGATCTTCATCTGGAAGAGTTGGCTTTAGAGTGTTTGCAACAAGAGATTTTAGTAATCTGTGGTTTACCATATCACCATATTTTCTGATAGGAGAGGTCCAGGTTGCATAGTTTTCAACACCTAAAGCATAGTGTGGGCCTGGAGCAATACTAATTTCAGAGTATTCTTGGAGCTTTCTGATCCTGCTGTCTAAATAATCATTGTTGTTATCGACAGCAAATCTTCTGATCTTGTTGTACTCTTCAATGGTATCTAATTTGTCTTCTTCAAAAGGACATTTCTCTTTTTCAAGTAACTCTACTATGTCCTTTTTCTTCTGCATATCAAAACCGCAGTGGATGTTAAAGATACCGCTATTGAGTTTTTCTGCTAAGAAGTCGCCAGCTGCTACGTTTGATACAATCATTGCTTCTTCAACAATCTGATTGGCAATACGTCTGTGGTTTACTTCAATATGATCCAAAGCTCCGTTATCTTTTAGAACGAACTCATAATCAGGTCTGTTCTTAAAGCTTGCTGCATGAGTTGAACGGTAATGATCCCTTACTTTAGTAAACTCTACTAATAAATCAAGAATTGGTTTGATTTCATCTGATGGTGTGAATTTAGCATCTTCTACACCCTCTAAGTAGTCTGAGATCTCGTTGTAGATTAACTTACCGTGAGACAGGATCTTAGCTAACTTAAATACGGTTTTATCTTTTAATAATTCACCGTCTTTAGTAATAGTCATGATACCTACAAGAGCAGGTCTTGCTTCATCAGCTCTTAATGAGCACAGATTCTGAGAGAGAATTCTAGGTAACATAGGAATATCTCTGCCAGGTAAGTAAATTGAGAATGCTCTGTGAGCTGCAAGATCATTTAGTGGGGTATTCTCAGCAATGTAACCTGTAGGATCGGCAATAGCTGTATAGAGTTTGTAATTGTCACCATCTTTTTCAATATACAAAGCATCATCCATATCCTCAGTGTGCTCTGAATCGATAGTAACAAAAGGAACAGCTGACATATCCTCTCTTGGAAGATCATCTTCTAAGAACTTAAATTCAGCATCTTCAGGTTCTGCTAATGGTAAGTCATAACGTCTTAAGCTAACAGACCAAGGAGCTTTTGGATCATTCTTCTTGCAGACAAACTCATCTAATGATGCTCTAAAGAATTTCTTTTCTAAAGCATGTGAGGTCAAGTTGCAGATAACCCAATCACCGTTTTCAAGCTTCTGTGATTTGTCTTTGCGGTGATCATCAACCTGTATTCTAATGTTGATGCTAGGATGATCAGGAATGATGTTTAATTTGCCACCAACATATAAAACCTTACCTACGAATCTTTTTAAGTAAGCTTCAATTAGTTTTTCAGGAACTGCGTGACTCTTGCCGTTACCATCATCTTCGATAACTGCTCTGATTCTGTCTCCATTAACGATATTCTTCATATCATTTGGAGTGATGAAGAAAGATTCTCTATCAACTTCTAAGAATCCAAAACCTCTATCTGAGGCTTTTACAAAACCTTCTTTTTTTACTTTTTCTTTTTCAAATGTGTTCTTTAACTGACGTAAAGCTGGATCGTCAAATAACATGCTTATCTCCAAAATTATTTTTCACCGCAGATTATACAATGAGGAGGGGCTGTTTTCTGATTTTTGAGAAAAAACAGGATAAAAGTGCACTAGATCAATTAGAATATAGCAATGATTAAGTGATGACTAATAACCTGTATGAACAAAGAAAATAAAATCAATCCAAGATACATTTCGCTGTTTTATGCCTTAACTAACTGCGCATTAGGTTGTGCTATTGGCTTTTACTACGGTGATGTTACTTTTAGAACCATAGTAGTTGCTATATCTATTATCATTTGTGGTGGTGGCATTCAGTCCTTATGCAATTATTCTATTGATTATTCTCGTGCTTACAGAAAGCATCGCTTGGATAAGCAAAAAGGTTTTATGACTCCAATTATGATTGGAGAAATTTCTCTTACTCAATTAAGAAAGAGAATGGCATTAGTTACCCTTTTAATTGCTATTTTTGGTGCACTTTCCCTTTATCTTGCTATAGGCTCAAACATCCAGCTTCTGTCATGGTTTATCTTTTTGTGTGCCTTATCTATTCTGTTAGCTCTTTTCTACACCACCAGTAGTATTTATCTTTATAAGGGAATTGGTGCAATTGCTATCTTTGTCATTTTCGGCATGATTTCAATTTTAGGTTCGCAGTTCATTATTGTGGCAGCATCTAGTGCTACTATTGATTTTTATCCCGATGCTTACCTTTTGGCAGTAAGTGCCGCAGCTAGTTCTTTAATTATTCTCTATGTAAGAAGCATTAGAACCAATGTAAGGGAAAAAGCTAAAACTATAGGTCAAGTTATCAGTTATGAAATTTCTACAATCTACTTAATTGCGTTAGTAGGTGCAGATATCACATTTTCTGTATTAGCCTGTATCACTTCTCACAGAGCTTTAGAGTCTCTGTTTATCATTGCAGGCTTCATTCCTATGATCTACTTTTNNTGTGTATACCATCTTAAGATATAAGAACAAGTCAAACTTATTGAAAAAACGCTTTAATGAGTTGATGTTAAGCTGTTCTTTTAATAATCTAATTTGGATCATTGTCTTAGTAGCAGACTTTTGGCTTTATTATTAAAAAGGTTCACTTTGTTAATAAGGAACCTTAAAAGAGATACAACATGTTAAAAGATTGGTTAAGTGAAATTCGTTTAAAATCATTGCTTCTTGCTCTGACTAACTGTGCCTTAGGCTGTGCTTTAGGTTATTACTATGGCAATGTGACAGCCTATACCTTATTAACAGGTTTCTTAATTGTTGCAACTGGAGTGCTGTTACAGATTTTAAGTAACTTTGCCGATGACTATGGCGATGCCTGCAAAAGCGCTGATGGTCCAAATCGACTAGGACCAATAAGAGCAGTGATGTTAGGTTCAATATCTCTTACCGCGCTAAGAAAATCTATGGCTACAGTGACACTACTTGCAACTATTTGTGGCACTCTAGCTCTGTTTATGGCTGTAGGAAACAACATCGAAGTTCTATCATGGTTTGTATTCTTAGGCGTAGCAGCAGTGTTAGCCGCTATCTTCTATACCATTGGTATGGCTTATGGATACAAAGGCTTTGGTGATATAGCTGTATTTATCTTCTTTGGTTTAGCAGCTGTTATCGGTTCACAGATTTTAGTATTAGGAGCTAGTGATCAGGGAGTAGATCTTTTCCCTGATTCTTTCTTACTAGGACTAGCAGCAGGTGCTCAGTCTGTAATGGTATTACATGTAGCCTCAATGAGAGATATTGTTGAAGACAGACTTTCAGGTAAGAAAACTATTGCAGCAAGACTTGGTCCTAAGATGTCAGCTGTATATCTAATCGTGATGTTTGCTTTCTCAGCATTAGCTTCATTGAGTGCCTGTTTCTTCTCACACAAATTCTGGGAGTGCTTTATTGTACTGTTTGCGCTCTTACCATTAGCAGCTGCGACTTATAGAGCCTCAGTTCATTGTGAAGATGGTAAGGCGGTAGCTAAAGAGCGTAAATATACCTTAATTGGCTGTGCTTTCCACAATATTGTGTGGATAATGCTCTTAACTTTAGATTACTGGTTCTACTACTAGTTTTATTTGAGGTTCTGCGTCTTGCAGAACCTAACTTTAATCTGAATAAAACAAACAGCCGTCAAGTTAGTAAGTCATCAGAAGTCTCTTTCCTTAAATCTTATCTTTAAATTATATCTTGAGAGTTAACTAAAACTTTCACAAAACGCCGT
>DKDL01000080.1 GCA_002449335.1 Succinatimonas sp. UBA6849
GAGCCTTATAAGCGCTATATGAATGTAACTGCTAACTTTTCGGTACTCTCTCAGATCAAATTTTCTTAATACAATAGATAGGCTCTTAAAAATGAGCATAGGAAACAGCTTTTATTGCAGATCATGCCGGCATTGATTAAGTGATCTTGAGGTGAAGCTGTTGTGTTTCTAATGAATAAAGAGCTTAAGCATGCTAGCTGCTTGCGAGATTGTATTAGATAGGAGATTGATTAAGGTCGAAACTGCAGTTTCTTAAGGGATTTAAAGCTCCATTTTACATGGAGCTAAAGTAGACAATCTTATTTTTGAGAATCGAGGTATTTACGGTAGTCGTAAGGTGCAAGACCTTTTACATCAATACGGTCATAACAGTATCTGTTGTGAGAACTGTACATACCACAAAGAGCTTCATAATTGTTGCCATTTTCATCTGTTAGAATTTTATTTTGCTTTCTAGGCATTTTAAAGAATGTAGGATCACTGTGTCCATAACGCATTTGTTCATTCATACGCAGCTTAATATTAGCGACTACCCACATCATATAAGGCTCTACAGGTACACCATTGAGAATACAGGTATTAACAATGGTCTGGTAATCAGCAAAAGCATGCCCTCCATCTTCAGATTGTAAAAACATAAAGGATTTTCTGGCACAGATACCCAGTTTTAAGCTTCTTTCAGCAGTATTGGACGTAAGCTCAATATCTGGTGATTTAGTGTATTCTTTGAGTTCCTGTTCATACTTTAACAGGTAAATTAAAGCCTTTGACTCAGGGTAACGGTTATTCTTGTTAAAGAGTAAAGCTCCATTATTATTTCCAGACTTCTTAAAAGAGATTTTGATAACATCAGGTCTTGAGATAATAAAGGCTCTGATAGTATCAAAGATGCTATCTAAGATCTTTACAGATACCTTTTGTCTTATGGATTTTAAATCATCAGCAAACTCTTTAGTATCACAGATAAAGCCATGTTTCTTTACCACAGTAGAATCAATAACAAAGAGCATGTTGATAAGGTAAAAGATGACTAATAGAGTTCTGTCTCTATCAGTTAAAGCTCTATCCTTAGGCTCTTTCATGTACTTATCTAGGTTAGCTTCAAAGTCCGTGAATACAGAGCCTTTTGGTAAAAGGTATTTGTTGTAAATTTCAATTAAGCCTTCATTCTGAAGCAGTAAGAATAAAGGCCTTCTGGCATGAGCCCAGCATCTGGCGCTCTGTATATACATACCAAATTCTTTTTCCAGAATGTCTATAGCTTTGTCATAGCCTGTATAACCATCAGATAAAAGATGGGTGAGCTTACTTGCAACTGCTGATTTTAAAATATCAATAATTGTCTTATGAGAGCGGGTATCGCTTACACAATACCATGCGGCCTTTAGTTTTGAATTCCAGTTGGTATTAAGTGTCCAGATAAATGATTTCTTACCTTTAGTTTGCGAATTCTTGTCTTTCTTATTATTGTTGGCGTTTTCTCTTACCATTAAGGTAGATTCATCCATAATCACAGTAGAGCTGTTCTCTAAAATATCATTTTTAATCTGTGTTGCTACAGGATGTAAGAAGGCTCTGGCAAAGGCATTGATACCGCCTGTAAGGTGTTCTCTTGAAAAAGGAAAGCCTTTACCCTCATAGACATTGAATATTCTGTTCTTAGGTGTGCCTAACTGACTGAACATGGTACCTGCAGCAACTAATAAGGCTACAGACAGTTTGCTTTTTGCAAAGGCTGGTGTAACACCAAAACTTTCAGCATCAAAGTAAAATGGGTTAATTACATCGTGAATTCCAAAGCCAGGATCAATCTTCTTACAATCAAGGCTTACTGTAACTTCATGGGCACTGTCGCTGTGTTTAATCTGGTTAGATAAAGCTCTGCGCTCCTTCTGTCTTTCATCACTGTTTTTATGGTGAGCTCTTTTGATACTCTTCTTGAGGGTATCTTCCTTACTCTTATCTTTACTCTGACTATCAGAAGTATCTTGTTTTAAAACGCATTCTTGAGCTGATGTTGAGACTCTGAGCTCATTCTGACTCTGCTCTTTGGATAATTCTAACTCTGCTTCTTCCTGGTTCTGAATATCACTCTGATTAAGCTTTGAACTTGCACTTAACTCATTTGCGGATGAATAATCTCTAGTAACTTTAAAGTCGGTAAACTGAGCAGGATTGATTTCAACGTTACAGTTATAACATTCAGTACATGTTGCCATACGTACAGCGGTAATATAAGAACGCAGGTTATTAAAGCTGCCATAAGGAGTAAGAACAGTATTATGTCGAGTGTCCTTTTTGCTTACAGTAAACCTTGCATATTTACCGCATTCAGGGTTAGTGCACACCATATACATTTCTGTAAGATTGTTTGAGGTAATAACACCTGCAATCTTGTTGCTACTGTTTACAGAAATATATTCTTTTTCAGGTCTTGAAGGCATTGGCTTAGCACTGTTTTGTAGGTTACCAATGTCTAAGGCACTTTCATCCTTTGCAAAGGTTGTCTTTAACAAACCTGTACTATCTGTAAGAGTTCGGCTTGGATCATCAGATTTGATGTCCTGTCGTACTGCATTTATAAGCTCTTCTGGTTTAGGTTCTGCTACTTTGGAATTGGAGCTGTTCTTATCTCCCTTTAAAGTTATATCTTTTACAACGGTAAGCTCTTCATCTGCAAGCTCATCCTGCTTTTCAACATGAACTTCAGCTGCACTTTCTAAATCGTGAGCGCCATCTTTTCTAGCAACATCATCATCAGGAGTGTCATTAGCAGAACCATAGCCATTACATTGTTCAGAGGTTCCTAAACCTATAGAACGAGCTTGACTTGTTCTAAAAGAGCCTATAGCTCCTAGCAGTACCGGCATTAACTTTTCAAAGTAATAATTGATAGCAAAAAGATTGTAACTGTCTAGCTTTGGAATGTTCTCATCCTGTAGGTACTTACTGTAGGTAGACTGGTTATCTCTGATATAGGTAAGTACGTTACTGATAATAGTGGCAAGAGCATTGTTATTGTCATTAAGCTTCTTATTATCAGTCTTTGTGATTTCTAGCTCTTTTAAATGTGCTGAATTTTCCTGTCTTAGGTTATTTATGATTTTTAACTGCTTGTCCAGTTGCTCCTGATGCTCTTTTCTTTGTGTTTCAATAGTTGCATTAGCTTTTGCCATTTGCTCTTTAATAAAAGACACCATCTCCTCCTTAGTCATTAAAGAAAAGTCTGGTAGTTTTTGCTCTTGGCTCATGGTTATCGCTCTATATGAAATTTGAAATAAAAGAAATACCTAAGGTTAACATCGTTAACATCATCTATGGCTCCATGATACATGGAAAAGAACTCAATTAATAGATCTAATTATTAGACTATGAAACCTCTCTCCGTATAGCTTGGAGAAAGGCTTTGATATTAATAGAAATGAAAAAGTTTAAGATAACTAGGCAGCCTTATAGAGAAGTTTATTGTCTGGTACTGTACCTTCTCTTAATAACTGCTCCAACTCTTGTCTTGTTAAGTTCACGGGAATTTGATTTTCTGATAGCATTACCTGAAATCGACCACTGTTTAAAATTCTGGTGGTACAGTCAAGCCCATAGACATCTATGTGTAAGAGCTTACATGCTGTTCTTCTTTTATTGAAAGTAACAACAGTGATTTCATCAATGCCATTCCAGGAAATCTTTAAGGAATTAGAGGTAAGCATCGCCATTAGTCTGTGAATACCAAATCTGCCACATACAGGCTCTTTTACCATTACGATTTTTCCAGTAGATGACAAAATAGACATATAACTTACTCCTCAGTTCCCAACTCTTTTAATAACTTCATTACCACTGTGCCTGCAACTTCATCTGAAGCATTAAAGCTAATCTGCATACCTTTAACATTGATCTTTACCGGCTCTCGATAATTCCTGTTGCGGTCAAAACTATTTTTCCTGTTAAAGTAGGGCTTTCGTCTATGGTAAGGAGCATATGGGTCACGAGAAACTTCATAATCATCATCTTCTTGAGGAGTCTCATCTTCAGCTGGCACTTCATATTCAATTTTCTCAGGAACCAAAGGTAGCTCTTTGGTGAGCTTAATAGTTTTGGGTGAAGCAGATTGCTTCAGGTTTGAGGTACTCTGAGAGCTTTCATTTGTAGCTGAAAGAGCTGGTACTGATATGACATCAACCTTGTCATCAGATGAAGGACTGCTAGTAAAGTCTTCCAGCTCAATCTTTTTAATCAGTGTAAAGCAGGTTGTCTTGTATAAACCTAAAGCCTGTGCAACACGATCTGATGAATACTTCTTTTGTCGAAGTCCTTTAATCTGAGATGCTAAGTAATCAAATGAAAGGGATTCTCTCTTGTTATAAATCTCACTGCCTAAATGCTGTCTGCATAATCTGTCAACTACAGATTTTGTTATACTGTACTTAAAAGCAATTTGGTATGACGACAAATTAGAATTTACTGCCTCATTGATGATCTTTTGTGTCAACTCAGGCGTTAATTGTTGGTAACTCATTTTAGATACTCCTATATCGATTTTTTTTGATATATAAAGTTTATCTAAATCAGTGAGTTAAGTGGGAGTACCGAATAGTTTACAGTTACATATGAATGGTGTGTAGAGAACAGCGATACACGGACGCTCGCTAATCTCCAGGTACTTCAGTCAAAGCTCAATCATCCTAGGTAGCAGCTTTCATTGAAGAGTTTTCATAAACAAACTTTTCGGAGCCATTCCCATGAAGGCAGCCAGATTCACAGCAGATGAAATTGAGCGTGTCAGTTATCTTACCTCAAAAGGATATCTGCCAGTTGCTGTTGATGTAGCCTCAAGAGTCTTTCAGGTATGCTACTACGATTTAGGAGCAAAGCATATCAGAAACTATCAGCTTTCCAGAGTAAAATTCTTTGAATTCATCGATGATACCCAGATGCCAAGAAAGCTGATTGGTATTGAAGCCTGTGGTTCATGCAATTATCTTTGCAGATACATTGAGGAGCATAACCATAAGTGTCATATTCTGCCAGCTCAAAAGGTAAAAGCCTTTTTACATCTTGATAAAACAGACAGAATTGATGCCTTAGGTATCTTAAAGGCACTAATCACACCATCAATGCAGCATATTCCTGCAAGAACACAGGAAAACCAGTATCTGCTGAATCTTATAACCGTACGTGAGCAGCTTAACAAGCAGTTTGTTCAGACGGTCAATGCAGCTCATGCCATTCTTTATGAATCAGGTGTGGTGGCAGGTACAGTTTCTGTAGCATCAGCAACCAAAGTAACAGAAGCCTTAAAAGCTCTCTGTAATACTGAAACTGAAAAAGAGCATTCAGAGGATGACTGCAGTTACAGTCACTTAAACTGCATCAGTGAAAGTCTGCTCAGTAACATTGAGTCTCTGCAGACAAAGATAAAAGAGATTAACACTCATCTCTTATCCTACGCTTCAAACAATGAAATCTGCTCTAACCTTCAGACAGTTCCTGGTATAGGTAAGCTTTCAGCTGTAGCACTTTATGCTGCTATTGGTGATCCAGAGAGATTCTCCTCATCAAGAGCTTTTGCAGCTTTCATCGGAGTGGCTCCGGTAACTACAGGTACAGGAGGTAAAACCACTGTCCTTGGTATTCGCAAGTCTGGTATTCAGAGCATTAAAAAGATGCTCTACATGTGCGCAATGGTTTATTTAAGACAGGCCATGAAAAATGGTACTGAATCATCATGGCTAAAACTGAGACTTAATCAGAACCGTTCTAAAAAAATCATTATATGCGCCATTATGAACAGACTTGCCCGTATTGCCTATGCAATAGCCAAATCAGGACAACCTTTTGATGAAACTAAATGCAATATGATTAAAAAGCTGAGGTAACGTAAAGTTGCCTTAAACTGTCAGTATTCCATCAACCGTGAAAGAGCACCTTAGCTTCAGGGCGTCCGCTGAGGTTAATGCTCCAAGGCAGGTTGTTTCTTACTGTACTCTCACGCTGGAGGTAAGAGGATCCAAGCACCTCTCAAAACTCAGTTAAAGAGTTTATTTAACTATATGAATTGTCCCTATCTCCAGTCTGAGAGTGCAGTTGAGGTTCAGAAACATAATGTCATATACGCATGTGATCTTGAATATAGTTCAGGTCACCATTGAATGGACAAATGTAACTTTCCCAAGACCCTGCT
>DKDL01000077.1:0-3660 GCA_002449335.1 Succinatimonas sp. UBA6849
CTGATGATAAACGCTTGTAAGTGGTATCCAAAGAATTAGTAGCTTTAGATAACTTGTTAGTGGTGTTTAATGAGGTAACGTTTGTATTTACATAAATTGACATTTTGTTTTCCTCCTGCGGAAAATCTTTTGAATTCTGTTAAGGATTTTTCCTTCCCTTTGAACTTAATAACGTCACTTACAAAAATCTCTTTAATATTTTTTTGAGAATTCTATTTTTCAAGGTTTAAAAATAGGCTCACATTAATGAAAATGTTGATAGACAAAGATCTTCAGTGTAAAAAATTGTTTTTTTACGATGACTAGTTAGCTTAAAAAATGGTGAAAAATGAGAAAATGTTCAGTTTTGTTGCATGAAATTTTGAAAAGAAATGCAATTTGTGTGACGCAACGCACTCTTGCAAACGATTGCAGATTATATATGTGCCCATGATCACGTAACGCATTGATTATGCTTTAAATATTACCGATTAGATCCCAAAAATGATTTAGGCATCTATAAAAATAAACTCTTACAAACTAAAATAAAAATCAAAACGTTAAATTAGATTTTTAGTCATGTGGGAGGAGCTAATGGAAAGTGCTCGTGACGTCGTCAGACAGACCATGGCCCTGGTTTTAGCAGGTGGTAGAGGCAGTAGATTAAAGGCCTTAACAGATACAAGAGCCAAACCTTCAGTTTATTTTGGAGGTAAGTTCAGAATTATCGACTTTGCACTGTCTAACTGTGTTAACTCTGGTATTAAGGGTATTGGTGTTGTAACTCAGTACAAATCTCACAGTCTTTTACGTCATTTACAGGCTGGTTGGTCATTCTTTAGAAACCAGATGAATGAGTACATTGATTTCCTTCCAGCCTCTCAGAGAATGGATGAAGAGCACTGGTATCAGGGTACTGCCGATGCTATTTACCAGAACATCGATATTATTAAAGATCACAAGCCAAAGTATGTTTTGATTTTGGCAGGTGATCATATCTATAAGATGGATTACTCAACCTTAATTCTTGATCATATCAAGATGGGCGGGCCATTAACTGTTGCATGTATTCCAGTACCAAAAGAGCAGGCTAAAGGCTTTGGTGTAATGAATGTTAACACTGACAATCTTGTAACAGAATTCGTTGAAAAACCTGCTGATCCTCCAACTATGCCTGATAACCCATATATGAGCTTAGCTTCAATGGGTATTTATGTATTTGATGCAGATTTCTTATATGACGTTTTACAAAAAGATGCGCAGACTAAAGGTTCACACCGTGACTTTGGTATGGATATTATTCCAGCTTTAGTTCAGCAGCATCAGGTTCATGCTCATGACTTCTCAAAATCATGCATCCGCAACCGTGGTAACAAAGATATTGTTTACTGGCGTGATGTAGGAACCATCGATGCATACTGGGAAGCAAACATGGATATCGCATCTATTGAGCCTCAGTTGGATATCTATGACTTTAACTGGCCTATTTGGACCAACCAGATCCAGTTACCACCAGCTAAGATGGTTCAGGATATCAGTGGTACCTCCACTATTTTAAGAAACTCTGTAACATCAGCTGGCTGCATTATTTCAGGTTCATCAATTAACCAGACACTGCTGTTTAACTCATGTCGAGTTCATTCAAACTGCTTCTTGTCTGAGTCTGTAATTATGCCTTTCTGTATCATTCACAGAGCCTGTCGTTTGACAAAGGTAGTTATGGATCGTGGTTGTGAAATTCCACGTGGCATGATCATCGGTGAAGATCCTGTTCTTGATGCAAAGAGATTCTACCGTTCAGAAGGTGGTGTAACTTTAGTTACAAGAGCAATGCTAGCTAAGTTAAGACAGACAGAACCAGAGCTATTTGAGAACTTTGACAGTTACAAAGCTCCTGTAGCAATGCCTTCATACTAAGTTTAAGAGAGCCTGTATAGGCTCTCTACTCAGTGCAAATTCAACATTCATACTATAGTGAGAATAGATGAATAAAAATGAATTATCATCTCGCCTCTTTTGCGCCAAGCGCCTAAGGGGCGATGTTTTATCTGAAGGTCAGTTGTCCTTCAGTCTATCGTCTTTTAATTTATCAAAATCGAATTTATCAGCTGCTAATTCGTCATCAGCTGATACGTCATCATCAAATTCAAGTTCACCGAATTTAACTTCACCAAATTCAGTATTATCTAATTCTGACTCACAAAATTTAGCATCTAATAATTTGTCATCATCGAATTTATCAGATTTACATTCAGATAATGAGCCTAACTCTCTATTAGATTCTGATGACTTTGGTGTAGAGCAGGACAGACTAAAGTTTTCAATGTGTGCGCCTTTACGCAGATTACAGCAGAAAACACAGGTCTTTCCCTTAGATGTAAAAGCAGCCTCAAGAAACAGATTAACCCACTCATTAGAAGTCGCTCAGTACACAAGACTCATTGCTTTTGCTATTGCAAAAAAGTGTAAACATGATGATTTTGTGTCGATACTGCGTCCTATGACCAGCTGTCTTTATACAGCAGCTTTGATGCATGATTTAGGTAATCCTCCTTTTGGTCATTTTGGTGAATCTTTAATCAGAGAATGGCTTAAAAAGACTGTTGAAAACCGACACATCAGTTCTGAAATTGCTATTGTAGAAAAAGATGATCTTTTAACCTTCAACGGAAATGCTCAAGGTCTAAGACTGTCTTTTTCAATTCAGGATTTGAACTTAACTTTAGGTCAGTATGCATCAGTAATTAAAGTGCCATATACCATTAAAGAACTGCTCCTAGGCAAGGGCAAAGGAGAAGCTGGTAATGGTATTCAAGGTGACTTTTATTCCTGGTCATATGCTAATGCAGGTGTCTTTTTATCAGAGAAAGTTCTGTTAGATGCTATAAGAGAAGAGTGTCATAGAGATACGCGACATCCATTTGCAACTATTATTGAGTATTCTGACGATTTAGCTTATGTGTTAGCAGATCTTGAAGATGCATTTGATAGAGGTCTTATTGACAGGTATGTGATTTTAAAACTCTGTCGTCAGCTTGATAATTATCCAGAGTTATCAGAGCTATCAAAATACCTGTCACCTACTGAGATCGAAAAGCGATTTTTAGTAAATAAAACAGAAGCTCTGTTTTATTTACGAGATGTAATTTCAGAGTTCTATATTAACGACATAGCTACAGCTATCAGTCAAAATCTTGAGCAGTTTATAGAAACAGGTGAACCTGACTTTTCAGGGGGTAACTATCCTGGAGTAACAGCTTTAAAGATGTTAAAGACTTTTGAATATCAGGCTGTGTATAACCATTTTGAAGTTCAAACTCTAGATCTGTCTGGAGCTAGCTATATCAGGGGCCTATTTGAAGCCTATGAACATTTACTGTTTGAAAGTGAAGATGATTTTACTTTGGAACTATTAGGTACAGGTGGCAATCCATTCTGTAAGCGTATTGCTTCAAGAATATCCAGAAGACACAAAGAGTATTACCTTAAAAACAAAGATAAGGCAGTATTCTCTGAAATGTATTTGAGAATAAGACTGCTTGTAGATTACATCTCTGGTATGACAGATACATTTGCTGAATCTGAGTATAAAGTTTTAAATGGTATTCACTAGCTTGTCTTCACATTATTCTGTTCCTGTTATTCTTTTGATTTAATTCGCTACTTTAGCTTCTTTGCTAA
>DKDL01000077.1:3789-3915 GCA_002449335.1 Succinatimonas sp. UBA6849
GCTAGAGCTACTCTAGCTTTTGCTTTCTTACTTTCAGAACCAGAGCAAGTCTTTATCTCGATGATTACTACCTTATCTTCGCGTTTATTCTTAAAGACAATATCTGCATAACCATCACCTGACTCA
>DKDL01000007.1 GCA_002449335.1 Succinatimonas sp. UBA6849
TATTTGCAAAATCGGTAATCTTTGAATTGAGTTGCTTTTTAAATAAGTCCAATGAGGAATTATCTAAATCTAAGAAGTTCAATCTTAAAACAGGATAGGTCGTGTCTTTCCACTTGTCATAAATCCAGGTACCTTTAAAGTAAGGATCTACACCAAACTCAAATAATGTAGCTATGGTATCTAAGGTAAGAGATTTACCAAAACGACGAGGTCTTGAGATAAAGACACGTTCTTCAGTCTCGAGAAGATTATAGATATATTCAGTTTTATCAACATAGATAAAGTTCTTTAAAGTAAAGTCCGCAAATGATCCTGCTGAACTGATATCTTTCATGTCTACTCTCCTGTAACCTTACTCTAGATTATACAGGCAATTTACAGTATGTGATTTTTAACTTACAAATTGTGCTGATATATGACCATTGAAAAGACTATTTTTTGCTTGATGACTTTAAAAGATTTATTCCCTATCTGAAAAGTACAAGGCTAATCTCTGATGATGTAAGCTCACAAGTTTCTCTCAAGATCTATGCTAGACAAAATCAATGTTAGACGATGTCTTGGCAAAGAAAGAACTCTTGTTCTCTATACTCTGTTTATAAAGATCACGGCTATTTTTCAGAGTTAAGCTTTAGAGCCTGCTTTTCAATAAGGTGTTTTTTGATTTCAGAAACGCTCTTAGTATTAGAGCGAACAGAGAGCTTAGCTTTTACTGAAATAATCATACCGATCACAACAATTAAAGCTCCTATAAACTCCTGTAAGGTAAACTCCTCTCCTAAGAGGACTACACCAAAGACTGCGCCAAAGACTGGAATTAAATATACAAAGGTACCACCTTTACTTGCACCTACCTTGGTAATTGCAAAATTCCATAAGACAAATGCGACCACACCGGTTAAAAGTGATAAGACTAAGAAAGCTTCAATATAGGTCTTAGTAATGGCATAAACATGTAGTTCATTAAAGATAAGACCTGCTAAAGTACAGAAAATGGCACCAAAGAGACCAGTCCAGGCAGTTACTGCCAGTGCATTAACATTCTTTGACAGTTTCCAGCTGATAACTACATAAAAAGACCACATAGCCTCGCAGACTACAACAATGATCTCACCTAGGTTTACCTGAAAATGCAACAGCGTATCTAATGAGCCTTTACATACGATATAGCCTGCGCCAAAGCAGGAGATAAAAATACCCAGCCAGCCAAACTTACTTAATCTTTCACCGATGATAATAAAGGCCAGAGTTGAGGTAATAGATGGACCAATACTCTCAATTAAAGCTGCATTTGAAGCTGGTGTCATTCTTAGAGCTTCAAATAATAGAGAGTTATGTAAAAAGATGCCGACAAAGCCCATTAAGAGCAGAACTAAAAAGTCATGACGTGACAGATATAAACCTTTCTTACCTTCAATCAGATAAATTGAGGTAAATAAGATCAAAGCTACTAAGTAGAATCTAGCGCCTGTGATTAACATTGGAGACATGCAGTCTTTCAGGACTCGACCACAGATAGGTGTAAGTCCCCAAATCATGCAGGCTAAAAATAACATCAGATAAAACTTAAGCTGACCTTTCATTTAGGATCTACCTTAATCTAAACCTTGACTAAAGCTCTCTTAATTTTAGTTCTGTCTTCAAATGGTCGTTTCAGGATTTTTGTTTTATCCAAAAAGATAACCACCTGAAAATTGGTAAAAAGCCTTAGGCTGTAACGAGACTATACCACGAGCGCACAGTTTTATATCCATGCGATAAAAAATATTGTCAGATAGATTTTTACTATGAGATTTTGCGATTGTAAAAGGAAGGAGCTGGAGATGTCTGTTTTTTTAGTTGTTCAAAGAACACTAAAAATCAGGCATTAAAAAAGGACAAGATCATGTGATTTGTCCTTAAAAATGGAGCATTAAGCTTGACTAGTTTTGGCTTAATTAAAGATCTTGTAACGTAATTTTGAAAACTCATTATCAGTTGCTGTTTCATTTTAGTCTCCTATAACTTTAAGTTTGTTATCTTACTTCTAGTACCTAGTCTTCATAACTGCGGTAAACATTCTTAAGATCCTTTTTGTGCTTTTGATAGCCCTTTTTAGCCTCAAGACGTCTGTCAGTAAAAACAGCAGCTCTGTTGATCCTCAAAGAGAACTCTTGCACAAAATTGCGTCTTTTAAGTTTGTTCATATCTATCTCCTTTCTAGATGTAGTTAAAACTCCTTACGTATGCCTATTGTTTAACAGCTTAAGTCAAAGGCAATTCTCTTTAAATTGCCTTTGAAAGAGAGCTCAGAGCACTGAGCACTCTTTTAGATTATTGCTTTGCGTTCTGGCTCTCTGCCATAGTCTGTCTTATCAAAGCTTTTACCTCTTCTAAGTTATTTACAGCTTCTTTAAGATCTTTATTGTCTACTGACTTTATATCTGTATTTTTAACATCAGCATTGTTTGTGTTATCACTTGATGGATCTTGGTTCTGAGCCTCGCTTTGTGCTTTAGCAGCTGCATCTTCAGCTAGATATGCTTTGATCTCATCTAGACTTAACTTATTACCACCTTTATCCATAAATCTGCTTACAGCATCTTTTAAGATACGGCATGATCCTGCTTTATAAGCATGAGCCTGCTCCCAGGCTTGACGAGCTAAAGTTGACTGAAAAGCATTTCCCTTTTTACCGTTGATTGTTACGTATTCAGTTGCGCACAGCTCTGGAGTTAACTGTCGGAACATATTGAATTTGTCATCTGCATCGAACTCAAAGATCACATTACAGTCTGATTCCTGATATGCATAGAGGTGCAATACATTTAATGCACTGCCTAACATATCAGATGATCTTTTACTTGGTAACAGCTTGTTATCAAGAATCAGCTCTAACTTTGCTCTATCTACACCGTACAACTGATCTTTTAATAAAGAGCGCAGGCTGTCATACTCAGGATCGTCTGATGACATACCTACAGTGTCATATAAAAAATCGTCCTGAACTTTACGAAATTTGTCTAATACTGAGCATCCTGATAAAGCAGTGAAGGTTACAGTTGTTAGTGCAATTAGTGCTGTAGTTTTTAGAGCTTTCATTGATGAATTTCCTTTGTTTTAACCTGTTCTTAGTGTTTTTCTTAGTGATTTATTGTAACTATCTAATCTTCTATAAAAGGCAGGGCAACCTGCCTTTTTAGTGTAAGGCGGGTGCCCCCGCCTATAGCTTTGATTAGAAGCTGTATGACACACCACCGTAGATTAGGTTAGAGTTTGCGCTGTCAAACACGCCTGTAAATCTATTACCTAATGACTTGATGGTCTTGTGGAAGTAGTCGTAACCTACACGAACACCCCAACCGCTATCAAATCTGTACTCTACGCCAGCACCAGCATTCCAACCAAAGCAGTTCTCATCTTTAGTGCCGTCTGCTAAGGTATCAGATGAGGTATAGTTCCAGGTAGGACCTGCCTTAACAAAGACATCAAAGTTGTCTGTTACAGGTAGAGCACCTTTTGCATAGATGCCATATACTACTGTTGAGAACTCATACTCATATGAGGCATAGTAGTATGGTGCGTATGAAACGTTCTCCTTTACCTTACCCTGATCTAAGTAGTTAAGCTCAACGCCTAAGGCGAAGTACTTGTTGAAGTTGTACTCACCAAAGATCTTTAGAGCACCACCTGACATATCGTCATCTGAGAAGGTGTGGTGGTTGTCAGCCATAGGACCTAAATCAATTGAGGTCTTGTTGTAACCTAAAGCACCACCAATCTGGAAGCCCTGTCTGTCCTTAGTTGCTGCCTGAGCTGTTGAAGCGGTTGCAATTACTGCAGTTAATGCTAAAGCTAAAGTTAGTTTATTCACTTTTATTTCCTCTTTAGTATGCGGAGATCCGCGTTGTAACTGAGGACAATCCTCAGTCGTTAGTTTTCGCTTACGCGATTTTTTATAAATATCTACCGTAAAACACGGTAGAAAAAGTCGACACGCTTTAGATTATTCTGCATGCGCATCAGCTGCAGTGTTTTAATCTTTACTGTTTTAACCAGTATCTTTTTACATGTTCGCTCTTACATGTACTAATGTTAACATTGCACAATGCATGTTTCTATACAACCTTTTCTATACAACCTTTTCTATACAACTTGCTCTATACAACTTGCGTTAACTTTTCTCTCTTAAAGAGACCTATTGCTCTTCATGTCTTGAAAATTTCTGATAACGCTCATACCTTTTGATGCCTGTATTGATAAGCTCAAGATACTGTTTCATGAGCATAAGATTCTTCTCGGAGCGTATCGAGATAATGCTATTGACTACAGGACACAACAGGAATGCCAGAGTTGTCACCACCATACTAGAATCAATTGGTAAGCCCTGTTCTCTAGCTTTTATCAGAATACATTCAATCATCGCTAAAGCTGCAATAAACAAATATGTAGATATTCTGGTAGCGACTACTCTTAACCTGGTACAACGCATATCCAGTCTTACAGCACGCTCTAAACTTTGCAGATCCTCGTAAGCAATTTTCTGATTATCGATAGCATCTGCAAAGATGCTTACTTTATCAGAAGAGCTTAGCTTATGGCTAAAAAAACATCTGTACAAATAATTCTTTAACGCTACATATAAGTTGATTACAAACATACATTCTCTCCGTAGTTTATTAGCTTTTTATCTAATTGCTTCTCACATATCCGCATTTCACATTTTGTCTTTCTTGTTACAGCATTTCTGTTCTTATCTAGTTTTATCCCTATGCCATGAAGAAGGACTGCTGCTTAATGTATAGATAGCATTGTTTGATCCCTTTTACATCTTTGATGTTTGAAACAGCACTCAAATCGGTAATACCTATTGAGTTTGCAAAGTCTGGGCAGAGTGTGCGCATTGTTGCAAAGGCGCAAAAAAGTACAAAACCAATGTCTAGAACTAACCCACAAAACATTGCGACTATCACTAAAGATTCAAATCTTTTCTTATTGCTAAATACAGACAAAGGCTTACATACCAATACGAGTAAGCAGAACTTAGCCTTATTTACAAAAGAGCGGATCCACTCTTTGCCTTTAAACTTATTGATTAAAGAACTGGTAGTTGTAGCAGCTCCATTTACTAGAGGTACACTTTTAGTAGCTGAATCTAAAGAAGCAACGTCCATTCCGTCAGCAATCAAAAATGGCTTTGCAATCTGAAAAACGTAGCTTAAGGCTGTAAAGACAGCAAGAAAAAACATAGCTACTGATGTAATCTTTGAAACGTTATTTGACAGCATATTCTTACCTCTTGATACAACTCTGCTATAGCAAGATCACTTACAGATCTCACCTTGTTTTAGTAACGCGTACATTTCTCCTCTATACTCGTTACCTGATTTCAAAAAACAAAATCGCTTAAACTCAAGGTTTAAAGAGATTTTGATTAACAAAGGACAAAAAGCCTTTGTTAAGCAGATGTCTTCAATTCAAAAATCGAAAACAAAAAGTAAAAATATGACAGGACTAAATGCTGTCAAAAAGTGTCAGAACCAAATTCACAAGGACATTGTTCCTGACTACGGGTACTATTATCACCCTAAAATTAGGTTTTAGCAAGTTTTATTTTTATAATTTTTTAATATTTTAATTAACTATTTGTTATTTAGTAATTTTTACTTTTATAAAATTCTAATATATAATTAAATTTATAAGATTTTGTGCCGTATCTAAAATCGAAGAGTTTAGGAAGGGAACATATGAGTGCAGATTTACCTATAGTTGTATCCTGGTTTGGTGATAGTGACTGTGTTGCTTTAAACAAATTTCGTTTATTTAAAAAATTACCTCTTACCAGTCAAGGATCCGTACTTAATCAAAACAGACCTCTTAGCGCCTGTGATGAAAAGCACGGACACAATGGACCGCTCAGAACCTTTACAGATGAGATTAAAGCTGCAACTGTTTATATTCTTGTAAGCTTAAAATATAAAGATGATCTTTTATACATCAAAAAATGGGTAGAAAGAGGCTGTAGAGCTAATGTCATTACCGTACCTACTAATGTAAAAGATCCTTCATCTTATGATGAGGTCAAAGAAGCACTCTTTGCTTTTCATGATAAGTATTGGGATGAAGAGGATGCTGACCGTTACATTTTTAATGTAACTCCAGGCACTTCTGCTATGGAAGCTGTGACCTTATATCTTGCGCATACTTACTTTATAGGAGCCAGAACTTATCAGACTATAAGTCCAGATCATGTAAAAAAAGATGAAAAGCCTTACCGAGAGGTAAACCTCCCCTTCCGTTTACCTTCAGTGTTCTTTTCTAAAAAAAAAGTTGATCACAACTCTTCAACTGCTGATAGTAAGGTTCTTGAAAAAGCCCGCTATTACGCAAGATTCAACAGCATCAATATTTTAATTTCAGGTAGAACCGGTGTAGGTAAGTCAGAGCTTGCTAAACAGCTTCACTACGAATGTGGTGGACTTGATGACAACTTTGTAACGGTAAACTGTGCTGAAATTTCCTGTGGCGATCTTAATACCTTAAGAGCAGAACTCTTTGGGGTTAAATCAAGATTTGATGACAATAGCAAGTCAGATAACTGTATATCAGACAACATGTCTTTCAACCAATCTAATTTCAATGGTGCTCATTTAAAGCTCTCTGATTACAGATCAAACATTCCGTATAACGACACAGGCTGTTTTGAAAAAGCTTTAAACGGAACCTTATTTTTAGATGAGATTGCAGATATTCCCCTCTCTTATCAGGGAGTACTCCTAAGAGCACTTCAGGAAAGATCAATTACTAAATTAGGTGATAACAAACCTATTGATATCAAGTCTGTAAGGATTATTGCTGCAACCAATAAAGATCTTGTAAAAGAGGTCGAAGCAGGTCGTTTCCGTGAAGATCTTTTCTACAGACTCGCAATGTGTCAAATAAGATTGCCGCAGTTGTCTGAAATTATTCTAAATGAACCTGAGAGGTTTAAAGAGATCATAAACAGCATTCTCACAAAGATTAAGCAAAATGGTGACAATGAGCTAAATGATCTAAAAATCAGTGCTGATGCTATGCGTTTTATTAAAAACTATGAATGGCCTGGTAATGTAAGACAACTACATCATGTGCTAATGCTTTCAGCTTTAAATGCCAATTTTGAAAAGAGAAACACTATTACAGCTGACGATCTGACAACTCAGCTTCTTGATGCCGGTGTTCCAAAAGTTTTCGATGATACTGTAGGTAATAAAGAGATCCCTTCAAATATTGAGGAATGGCTTAACGATCGTAAACAATACTTTATGAAGAGACTGTATGATGAATATCATGGCAATATTTCTGAAATTGCCAAAAGATCTGGTATGAGTTACCAAAAGGTACAGTATTTCTATAAGACAGGCGGGCACTAGATTTAATAAGAAAGGAAGGCATTGCCTTCCTTTCTTTATCCTGATTACGTTGTCTATGCTAGCGTTCTCTTTACAAGACTACTTTATTTGATGCTTTTGTTCTCATCATTATTATCAACATGCTCAGCTGTACCATCAATGGTATTGCCTTTGTGGAAGAAGGCATCTGATTCTTTTCTTGCAAAGGTAAAGAACACACTGTCATCTCGTTTGTCATTATAGAATCTTACGCAACTGGTCTGAATTCTTGGGATAAGTAATAAAAGACCTATGATATCTGAAATGAATCCAGGGAATAAGAACAGGAAACCTGCTAAAGGCAGGAAGAACACACTGGTATCTACAGTACCGTTCTTAAGACCTTCTAGCGCCTGACGAAAACGCATTTTGATTAAAACTACGCCTAAAAGCATCATTAAAAACATGATCAAGATAGTGTTTAAAGCTCCTATAGAAGATCCAACTTCAATAATAACTACTAGCTCTAAAACAAAGAAAAGAATAAGTGAAAGAAAGATCTTCTGCATATAAACCTACTTATATTTTATGGTCTGATTTTGGTCTTGTTCCGATTACTATAACAGGTTATAGAGTTTTGGAACCTGTTTAGGGTGAAGTTTTAATCTGAAAACTGTACAAATTCTATACAAAACTCATCCTTAGTTTTCCATCTACTTTTTTATATGTGGACTTTGGCTACTTTTTACAATGCAAAAATACAAAATCAAGCTTTATGTAAGTAATTTAGTACATTGCAAAAATTGCATAAAATTCCACTTTTAGAGGATTTTCGCACGGAAATTTGTGCACATAAAACGTTTACAAAATAGTTTAAATATATTCAGATTTTAATTCGGTTTTATTCTCTATGGCAAAACAGTCAAACTGC
>DKDL01000085.1 GCA_002449335.1 Succinatimonas sp. UBA6849
TGGTAATACCTGTAAAGTTAATACCTCAGACTTATCTACTAAAGTTTTGGTAAAACGCTGTGGTCTGATAAAGATAAAGGCAGCATTCTTACCCCACATCTGACCTACACCACCCCAAGATGCAGTCATGGTGTTTACTCTATCACCTGCTTTTGCAGTGATCTGCAACCAGTCTTTTCCAATTAACTTGAAAGCACTGTAATTAAAATCGTCTGGATTGATTTCTACAAATTTGTTGCTCATTGAATACTCCAATTATTCATACTGTGTGCTTATTTTCTGTGAAAATTACTTTTCTGCATGTAAAGCATTTGTGCAAATAAAGCACTCCTTGTTGACACAGAACTCACTAGATCAGTCATTAACTAGATCATATAAAAAGATATTTTTACTTGCAAATATGATAGCTTATGCCATGATGTACAAAATTAAATATTCGCTTAATACCATGATATTAGAGCAAAGAGACAATTGGAGCATAAAGTGAAAGTAACTTACAGTGTTGACCTAAAAAGAGATGAAATCAAAAATAAGCTAATTGAAGCAATCAAGTACCTTACAGGTACTGCACCTGGAATGTTCCACGGTTATCAATTGTTTTATAACTTACTCAATTACTCTTTTAGAGTTAAAGATCCAATTTCAGCTAAAGAAAAGGACATAAACTTTCTGGTTGTTCTAAATCAGTATTTAGATCAAATGCAGTTAAGCACTGCAAGTGGTCTTTTAAAGAAGAGTCCTGATATTTTCAACAACAAGTACTATAAGTACATCAATATCTTTTTCATCTTGGGCAAGATCTTTGATGATTTAGAAATAGATGTAAGCGAGAGTAAAACTACTTACAGCTATGACAACGAGATAAGACCACCATTAAGTTCATTTGCAAAAGAGTTTATAGATAATGTAGAAAGTCTCTTAATAAAACAAGTCGATTTTGATGATGAAAAAGAGTTTTTCTTTGACTATCGTAAGATCCTCTTAGACTTTTTAAGAAAATGTACAGAGAACTACTTATCTGATGATGAGTTTAATGCTTTAAATGAAGATAATGCAAACAGCCTGAAAGCAGACAGATTCTTAAAAACAGTCATGAATGTCGTTCATGACGAGGCTTTACATGAAAGAACCCAATACATTTTCTTCAACATAAATGAATGGGGATGTGATTATTTAAATAGTTTGATCTTTCCAAATGTCATCTTTAATCTGTTGCATTACTTTGAAGATAAGTCAGTTAAAAATGGAGACTTAACTTTTGTTGAAAACTTCATTCACTACTTAACCCACGTTGTGTACAAACCTGACGAAACAGTAATTTCATTACCAGATCCATCACAACTTGAAAAAGTTGACGATAAAGAAAGAGAGGAAGGAAAGAAGATCATAAAAACAACAGCTGAGCAAATGTTTACCTATGAGAATGTAGTTTATTCATTGCAACTAGGTCAGGTTGCAGATCTTTTTGATATTAACTTGCCACTGGTACCTCCTACAATACATAAAAAACTTGATTTACGTCAAACTGGAGAAAACAGCTACGATATATTCTATTCTCGTTCTTATATGAAATTTGAAAAACTCTTTTTTGAAGAAACTGCAAAAAGCCAAAAAGAGGCAAGTCTGCTTATTGCAGAGCAGTTAACTCAACGCATTGAAGCTCATAAAGATAAATTTGTTAAATATGCACATATTGCATTGAAATTGGTACACGATAAGCCTGCACTTTTAAAGTACTTAAAGCCAAGTCTAAAGATGCAGGATGATAATTGTGTTCCGGTCTAATTTGGGATCACCGACTTTTATTAACAAACAAGATGACTTTTTCAAGATTTAGAGGTCTTTTAACCTTAGATCGTCCATTGCAGGATATCAGTCATACTTGTTTAAAGAGAAAATACCTACTTAAAATACCTTTAAAATTTGTTGAAAAAAAATGAAAGTAACACACAAAATCAATTTAAAAAAAAGTGAAGTCAAAAATAAACTTATTGACGCAATTCGATACCTAACAGGAACTGCTCCAGGAATGTTCCATGGTTATCATATGTACTATGCTCTAAAGAATTTTGAATTGCGCAAAAATGTTCCTATTGTTGATTTAGAAAAGAAAATTGGTTTTTATGTGTTTGTAGATCAGTATTTTGATCAAGTGCAGCTTTGTAGTGCTCAGGGGCTTCTAAAAAAGAGTCCGGAAATTTTCAATAATGATTATTACAAATACATCAATATCATTTTGGTTTTAGGAAAACCTTTTGCTGATATTGATATTGAGATTGGTGAAGACGAATCCACTTACAGCTATGATTGTAATGTAAGATCTTCGTTGAGCTCAACCGCTATTGACTTTACTAAAGAGGTTGAGGATCTATTCTTCAAACACGTAAACTTTAACTACGAAAAAGAATTTTACTTTGACTATCAAAAAGTCTTGCTTAACTTTTTAAGAAACTGCACCAAAGATTACTTATCAGAGGATGAATTTAATACTGTAGAACAAGATGTATTGAATACACTAAAGACAGATAAATTCAATAAAACAGTTATAAAAGTAATCCATGATGAAGCTGAGCAAGAAAGGCGTCAGTTTTTTTATCGCTCTCTGTTCGAGTGGCTTATTAAAGATGACTCTAGTTCGATTTGGCCATTAGTTATATTCAACTTCTTAGATTTTATTAAATTAGGAAAAATTGAAGATCCAAATAAAACGTTTATTGAAAATTACATTTACTTCTTAACAAACGTTTTGTATTCACCTGACGAACTATTATTTAAAATAAGTGATTACGATATGTTTAATAAAGGCGATAAGGAAGATCAAGAAACTGCAATCAAAATGACAAATACAACCGCATCACAATGTTTTACATACGAGAATGTCATATCCTCTTTACAGGTAGCCTGTATTTCAAAGATGATAATAATGGATATACCTTTAGTCCCAGCAAAATATCATAATCATCTTGATGTCCAATTTGGAAAAGGCAAAATTGATTTATGTTTTGATGAATCATATGAAGATCTAGCAGATCTATATGATGAAGCAAGCATAGATAGTGAAAGAAAAGTTAAGTCAAAAATTATAGAATTTTACATAGCTGAAGCTCAAGAACACGAATACAAACATCTTTCTTATGCAAGAAGTGCAATTGAAATTTCAACTAAAAAACCTGCCTTTATCAAATATTTAAAGCCAAGTTTTCAAATGCAAAATGATGACTTTATCCCTATTTAATTAAATTTTCATAATTTTACATACAAGCTAGAAGACTGTTTCTAGCTTGTTTTGTTTTAATTAAAACTTTCACAAAA
>DKDL01000040.1:0-413 GCA_002449335.1 Succinatimonas sp. UBA6849
CTCCGACCCCGGGCACCACTTCTCTAGCAGTCTATGACTGCTTTTTTTATACCTACAATTTTAATTTTTTCTTATTTTTCAAATAGTTAGTTTTTTTTATTCTTAAATTCTTATTTTGTTATTACTCGAGATTAGTCAGAAATATAGTGTAAGAACCCCTAAGATCTCGTTTTTGTTCTTACGCGAAATTGGCAAATACTGTTAATCTCCTATCATCATCTAAAGTAGCTGTCTTAAGTTTGTGTTTTGAAGCACTACAGGCTTAATTCAGGCAAATACATTGAGTTTTTCTTTACCTTGACCTTTTTATTTTCGAGAGCAGTCTTATTTAATGCTAATGATGTGCGTTGTAAGCTGTTTAAGAGATATGGCTGCGATCTTAGGAGGTCAATCTCCAATAACGTTGTTAATTT
>DKDL01000040.1:498-5686 GCA_002449335.1 Succinatimonas sp. UBA6849
AAATAATGCAGTGACTGTTCCTCGTCACCACATTATTCAAATCACACTTGTTAATTGGAAGAATCACGATTGAAAATTAACACTACTGTAAGCTCTCAAAGATTGCATTCAAGATAACCGAGAGCTTACCAGTAACGTTGCTATCATCAGAACTTCAGTAAAAAAAATTTGTTTCAATTTGTTGACAAGGTAACATTAACCCCTTATAATGCACCTCGTTCGGTGATTAGCGCAGCCCGGTAGCGCATCTGGTTTGGGACCAGAGGGTCGTAGGTTCGAACCCTACATCACCGACCATCTCTAAACATCTCCCCCCCTTGTTTCAAATAATTCACGACAATATAAATTAACTGAATAGGCTTTTGTGTCTTTTGAGTACGCAAAAATAAACCTCCAACTTTTGGTCAGAGGTTTTATCTTTATGCATCAACAGCTGTGCTACACAACTATTTCTTTACTTTAATGATTTCTCTAATCTTAGAGAGGTTATTTAAAGCCTCATGTAAGGTTTCATCAGATTTTGCAAAGTGCAATCTGATGTAGTTGTTTACAGGCTCTTTAAAGAATGAAGATCCAGGTACTGCACCTACTTTAACGTCACGAGCAAGATCAATACAGAAGTCATAATCTGACTCATAACCAAACTCACCGATATCTACCATCACAAAGTATGTACCCTGTGGCTCGTAGTACTTAAGACCAATCTCATCTAATCCCCTGCAGAAGATATTCTTTCTGTGAGTGAAAAGATCACGTACGCCCTGATAGTATGAATCAGGCAACTCTAAACCTGCGATTACAGCCTCCTGTAGAGGAGCTGCAGCACCTACAGTTAAGAAGTCATGAACCTTACGAACTCTGTCCATTACGTAAGCAGGAGCGCACACATAGCCTAAGCGCCAGCCTGTAATTGAGTAAGTCTTAGATAAAGAGTTACACATTACGGTTCTGTCTTTCATACCTGGTAAGGTTGCAAAGTAGGTGTGATGATATGGCTCAAAGATGATGTGCTCATATACTTCATCAGTAATAACAAATGCATTGTACTTTTCAACGATACGAGCAATTGCAAGTAACTCATCACGAGTAAATACCTTACCTGAAGGATTGGATGGATTACATAAGATCAAAGCCTTAGCGCCTTCTTTAAAAGCATTCTCAAGCTCTTTCTCGTCAAAAGAGAAATCTGGTACATGTAAAGGTACATAAATTGGTGTTGCACCACAAAGAACAGAGTCAGCACCGTAGTTCTCATAGAATGGTGAGAAGATAGCAATCTTTTCACCAGGATTGATGGTTGCCATAACAGCACACATCATAGCCTCAGTACCACCACAGGTGATACACAGCTCCTGCTGAGGATCTACTTTAATACCAGAGAAATGCTCAATCTTTTTGGCAAGAGCATCTAAGGTCTTAGGAGCACCCCAGGTAATTGCATACTGATGAGGACCTGTGTGAGCTACTTTCTCTAATCTGTCCATCAAAGTTTTTGGTGGATCATTATCAGGGAAACCTTGAGACAGATTTACAGCACCATACTGATTACATACACGAGTCATACGTCTGATGACAGAATCAGTAAAGTATTTGGTTCTTTCACTTAGTTGGATCATATAATTCTCGATAATTAGTTCTGTTTAAAATAACGTTACTACAGTTATAAACCGTAACCACTGTGTGGATTTAACAGGTTAAACTCATCAAATGACTTCTTAACACCTATCATTAAGATTCTATACTCTTCAGGTGTGTTCTGTAAGAAGAAGTCACGCTTGCCCTTACCTACACCATGCTCACCTGAAACTACACCGCCTAACTCATAAGACTTCTTATAGAGTTTCTCCATGGTATTGTGCAGCACTTCAGGCCACTTTTCATCAGCTATATTATCCTTTAATACACACAGATGAACGTTACCGTCACCGGCATGACCAAAGGCTACGATACGTGGAGAGCCATTTTCAGTTAATTCATTTACATAGTCCACAAAATCAGTGATTCTGTTAATTGGAACTACAATATCAATAGGTTCCCATGGACCTGAGGCATTAACAGCACGGGCAATCGCGCCACGGATCTCCCAGATATCCTTTGCTACAGATTCATCATCTAAAGGAATAACATCAATTGCGCCATGGGCCTTAACCACATCCTTTAGCTTCTCAAAACGCTCATATACGCCCTTCTTATCGCCATCTAAAGCTACGATAAGGTAAGACTTGGCATTCTGACAAGGAAAACTCTTATTTAAGTATTTCTCACCATATGCAATAACTTTCTTTTCGACAAATTCAATTGCAGTAGGATCTAGATGAGACTTAAAGATAACGTTAACGTTGCTGATGCCCTGCTTTAGAGAGTCATAGGCAATGACTGTATTTAAGGTAAACTCAGGTAATGGCAGTAACTTTAGGACAATCTTTGTGATAACACCTAAAGTGCCTTCTGAGCCTACTACTAACTGCTGTAAATTCAAACCTGTTGAGAACTTATAGGTCTTGGCGCCTAAATGAACTTTAGTGCCATCAATTTTATAAAGATCTAAAGCTAGTACATAGTTTCTGGTTACACCGTACTTTACAGCTCTCATGCCACCTGCGTTAGTTGAAACGTTACCGCCAATAGAAGCGCCCTTTTCAGCAGGATCAGGTGCGTAGAGGTAACCTCTTTTTTCAACATATTCAATAAGATCACGTAAGATCACACCAGGCTGTACTGTAACAGTCAGAGTTTCATCATCTAACTCTAAGATCTGGTTCATGTCAGAGACGTCTAAGACTACGCCACCATCAGGAATGGTAGAACCTGCTAGATTGGTACCTGCACCTCTTACTACCACGTTTAAACGATTGGCATAAGCAATCTTTAAAATGGTCTGAACATCATCTTCATCTTTAACTCTTGCGTAGACATCAGCATGACCTACACGAGCCCCTATAAAGTCAGAAAGGTATTTCTTTTCGATATCTTTACCGAAAACTAAAATACCTTTGATCTTACCTTCAAATAAACTTTTTATATCTTTCATAAAGCGCTCTAAAAAAAATATGGAGAGTCTTAGCTCTCCACATAGATTATTTAATGAGTCAGTTTCTTTGCAACATAGTCTCCGATATATTGAGCCAACTGCACAATAAATACCAAAACTACAATAGTAAAGATCATGATACCGGTTTCGTATCTGTAGTAACCGTACTGAACAGCGAGGTTACCGATACCGCCACCGCCAACCATGCCGGCCATTGCAGAGAAACCTATTAAACTGATAAAAGTAACTGTAATACCGCGAGCAATACCAGGAGCAGCTTCTACTAACAAAACCTTTCTGATGATAAGAGAGGTCTTAGCACCAGTTGCTAAAGCGGCCTCAATCACACCTGCATCAACTTCTTTTAAAGAAATCTCAATCAGTCTTGCTAAGAACACTGTAGCTGTAATTGACAGAGGTACAGATGCTGCAACAGGACCAATCTTTGTGCCTACTAAGAAGAAGGTAAATGGCAGAGTAAATACCACTAAGATAATGAATGGTACTGATCTGATAAAGTTAATAACTGCTGCAATAACCTTATTTAAAACAGGCTTCTGGAAGAAAGCCTTGTTGGCTGTAAGGTACAGTAAAAAGCCAAAGATGCTGCCAAATACCAGTGAAAATACAAATGAGATACCCAGCATGATGGCAGTTTCATAAATTGCCTTCCACAGCTCATTCTTTAAAATGGTAATGGTTGATTCTAAGATCTCATTAAACATTTTCTACTCCTTTTGTAAAAGTATACTGATGAACGTATGCTTTTTCCTTGAGTACTGACAGTACTGAGTCAATCTCATTTGTGTCATTGCCTCGTAAAGAGATCAAAAGTCTGCCCAAAGGCTTCTTCTGAATATACTCAATGTTACCTGCGATGATACTCAAATCAGTATTGGTAAAGCGTCTTGAGATCTCTGAAATTACAGGCTCATAAGCATTCTCTTCTTTAAAGGTAATCAGATACAGATTCTTCTCATGCTCTAAAACTTCAGGAGGAACAACGCCTTCAAATGACTTGTTAATCAAGTTCTTAGCTGCATCGCTTTGTGGATGAGCAAAGACATCATAAGAACTGCCAACCTCAACTACCTTACCGTTGCTCATTACTGCAACTCTGTCAAAGAGGCTCTTTGCCACTTCCATCTGGTGAGTAATGAATAGAACAGTAATAGGATATTTCTGCTTAATGTTCTTTAAAGTCTGGATAACTTCCTTAGTGTTATCAGGATCAAGTGCTGAAGTTGCCTCATCACACAGCAGGATCTCAGGGTTGTTAGCTAAAGCTCTGGCAATAGCCACACGCTGTTTCTGACCACCTGACAGTGAATTTGGATACAACTTAGCTTTATCTGACAGACCTACAAGCTCTAAGAGCTTATCTACACGAGGTGCAATCTCAGACTTAGGAGTATTTGATGCTTTTAAAGCAAAAGCCACGTTCTCAAATACTGATGCATTTTTCACTAGGTTAAAGTGCTGGAAGATCATACCAATCTTAAGGCGCAGAGCGCACAGCTCTGCTCCTTCTAATTTGGTAATATCTTTACCGTCAACAATGACGCTTCCAGATGTAGGACGTTGCAGTAGGTTTACTGTTCTAACAAGTGTTGATTTACCTGCACCTGAAGAACCTACTATTCCAAAGAACTCACCCTTCTTGATCTCAAGATTTGCAGCATCAACAGCTGTAAAGATCTTGTCCTCACGGGTAAATTGTACTGTGACGTTTTTAAATTCGATCATATCGTTCTACTTATATATTGTCGTGTTAAAGAATATACCTATGTATATTACTTAGCAGGCCACCAAGCTGGACGTGTGAAAGCGTCAAACTCGTGATCATTGTTAATTGCATCAACAAACTCTTTTGACTCTACAGCGTCTTTAAAGAGCTTACCGATAGTGTTCTCATTCTTAGCAGCAACAGCTACTACATTCTTAATAGGCTCTGATACTTTCTCAATACCTAAAGCTTTTGCGTAATCCATGCCAGCTGCGTATGCGTAGTTGCCAGGTACGAAACCTACATCGATACTGTCTAATGATCTTGAGATCTGAGCTGCTTCCATTGGGACAAACTTGTAGTTCTTTGGATTATCCTTAATATCAGCAATTGAAGCTTTCTGATCATTGTTCTCTGTCTTTAAGGTAATA
>DKDL01000040.1:5702-13516 GCA_002449335.1 Succinatimonas sp. UBA6849
TAATACCTAAATCTCTTGCGATACCTAAAGCTCTTGATAAGTTAACAGCATCTGTAGGAATACCGATCTGAGCACCTTCTGGTACCTCATCAAATGACTTGTATTTATCAGAGAAAACACCTAAACCTAATGTTGGAACGTTGATAACATCCTTTAACTTTAAGCCCTGGTTCTCAACAATACCGTCTAAGTACTTCTTGTGCTGCATTAAGTTAACATCGATATCACCTGAATCTAAAGCAGCATCAGGCTGAACGTAATCGGTGAACTCAACGAACTCAATCTTATAATCCTTTGCCTCTAAGATTGGCTTGATGTGCTTGTCGATCATTCCTCTGTATGGTCCTGGAACAACACCAACCTTAATGGTTGAAGGGATAGCAGAAGCTGTATTTGCCTCTTCTTTTTTCTCATCACCGCAAGATGCTAAAGATAAAACAGCAGCACCTAATAACAAAGCTTTTGAAACCTTACCTAAAAATTTCATTTTCTCTTCTCCTATATAAGGTTCTTATAAATTCTTGGAGTTTTATAAACGCTCTAAAATAAGGATCATTTACAAAATCTTCAATTCACATATATAAACTAGGTTTTGAGTAAGTCTACCTAAGTTAAAGGTAGTGTCAACACCGCATTTAACTTAATTAGCCGTATTTATTTATCTTGTCTTGCAATGCCTGTAAAGACTGGGCTTTACAGGCTTTGTTACAAATTATCTCTTATGTATTGTTTGCACCTATTTGGTGATTAGTTTGAGGATTAAATAATGTAACTTCTATATAGCTGCGTACTTTCTACGCAGCTTTGGTTAATCATTAGTTCTTTGGCCACCATGCTGGCTTTGCAAAGTTCTTGAATACAGGATCAGAATCTACACCTTTAATGAACTGTAAATCTTCAACACTCTCTTTTAAGAACTTACCAACACCATTTACTCTGTGGTTCTGAACTGCGATCACTAACTTAATTGGCTCTAAAACGTTCTCTGCACCTAATGCATGCTCAAAATCAAGCTTTGCTGCATATGCATAGTTGCCTGGTACAAAAGCCGCTGCAATTGAGTCTAATGAACGAGGTAACTGAGCAGCTTCCATTGCTACGAACTTAAGATCTTTAGGGTTCTTATCAATATCAGCAATAGATGCTTTCTGCTCATCCTTATCTGACTTTAAGGTAATCACACCTAAGTCACGAGCAACACGTAAAGCTCTTGCTAAGTTAACAGCATCATTTGGAATACCAACCTGTGAACCTTCAGGGATCTCGTCTAAAGTCTTGTATTTCTCTGAAAATACAAAGATACCTAAGGTTGGGAAGTTAACTACTGATGATAACTTTAAGCCCTGGTTCTGAACGATTCCGTTTAAATAAGCCAGATGCTGGAATAAGTTAGCATCGATGTCACCTGCGTCTAATGCTGAATCTGGCTGTACCCAATCGGTAAACTCAACGAACTTTAACTCATGACCGCGCTTTTCAACTACAGGCTTTAAGTACTTATCTAAGATCTCTCTGTAAGGTCCTGGTACAACACCAATCTTAATTACCTTAGGTACACTGGTATCTGAAGATGAGGCATCACCTTTCTTGCCATCATCTCCGCAACCAGTTAGAGAAAACGCCACAGCAGTTAATAAAAGAGCTTTGCTTAATAATGATTTGAATTTCATTTCAACACCTAAATTTCTAATAAAGTTAAAAACTAAAAAACGAGTAAAAAAGAGAAAACTTGATATACAGACCTAGAAGGTCATTCGCATACAAAGACATGACATTGACAGACATGAAACAGGAGCTAACACAACTGAATCATTTACTAAAACTTTCATATGTCCTCCTGAATTAAGTGTTGGGATCAAAAATCAAATTCTTTAAATAAAAACTATTTAAGAATGCTTACCAAAATTATTTAATTGTTGTTATTTAGTGCGCTTCATTCTGAACGCAAAAACATTATTAAGCATGAGTGAAAATCTAGTCAATAAAAAAAATTTGCCGATCATGATGATTTTCGCCTGAAAAAAAATAAAACTCAAATTACCAAGTCCCTTAAATCTCCAATTCTAAATACCTATATATAGATGATAAGAAGAAGATCAAAAAGAAAGAATTAAAGACTAAAAATAATAAAGACACAGGATCATCGAAATTTGAGCATAGAAAGGTATGGGAGGGGAGAGTGAAAGTATGACTCAAAAAATCATTAGATCACGCTATATGTTGAAATATGAGCAGACTAATTACTATCACAATATAATCAAGAATTACTTAATAAAAAACAAAGATAATAATATTATCTTAGTAGATTTTAATATTACTAATATCATATAAGCGTTGAGAATTATTTATTAAATAATAGATTACAGTTGTAAATAATAACATTACATTTACTTAACTGCATATTGATTTGTAAAGTTCTGTATAAATTCTGAAAATTTCAATTTTATGTATTTTAGCTTTTATTTTGAAATTAAATTACATTACAATAATTACATTTATGAAATTCATAAAAATACATTGTTTTTAATGAAATTAAAGTAATTTAATATTATTAAATATATCTGTTATTTAGATTTTTATACTTTACTTTATTCATAATTATTTCTTGTAATTCAATATATTATTAACATTTAACAAATTTTTAATTCAAAATATATTTTTGTGTCACTCTCTTTTTCAAATAATTTTTTACTTTCAAAATATCTGATATTTTCAGACAACATCTAAGTAAATTTATTCGATGACTTTCAAAATTAAGTATTTTTGACACAATCACGTTCTTTTCTTTCGTTAACTTCCGTAAAGATCACGACTTTCTTCGTGGCTTGTATGATCGATTTTTTATTATAGAGATCACATATTTTTCTAGTTTTCTATAACATCAATAGCTTATTTAAGAAGGATCATGTTATATTGAGATTATGAGATGAGTTCTGAGGGTAATCTGATACTAAATATTACTTACAAGACTTGGATCAGCAAGTTCTCAATCAGTTTCAGACTCTTGCTCAAAAGATTTAATTACACGAAAAGATCTGGTACATAAATCAGATTGAGAATGGTCGAAAGACTACAGCAAACTCTCAGGCTACTGCATCTACAGTAGCCTGAAAACTTTCTGGCGTCCCCCTTTTTACACAGCACTCTTACCTTCAATAGGCTCTTTCTTTTAGGATCACTTAATACAGTCATATAAAGACTCTTGTAACGCGTTACGTGGCTGCTCAAAAGCATAGTAATGATATGATTGGATCAAGGCTATATAGAGTGCTTTTAATGCTTTATGTCGATAGCTCTTAGGATCATTTAATGACTGTAATTAACTAGACTTTTGATGACTCCAGGAGGCAAAAAAAATCCCTCTTGGATGGAGCGTCCTTGAGGGAGAGAATGGTCTTAACTAACGTTAAGAACTACAGCAAATTAGGAGAAAAATTAAATCTTTTAAGCATATTTATGACCGTTTCTACGGTTGTTAAGCTCTCTGAATTCAAAAACACACTCAGGATCAACTCTGATCATCTGACCTAATGAGTAACCTCTGTGCTGCTTAACATCTAACAACAGCTCTCTGTTTAGAAGCATCAGTCTTGTAAGACCATCTGCATCACGTGGTTCTAGCACAACGCAGTCACCACACTTAAATTCGTTTGTATATACTGATACAACATCACCTTCGAGTACTTCATACTCTCTTTGTGACCCCATCATAAAGTATCTAGAAGTAGGGATTGCAGGCTTTGTATACTGTTCACAAGCAACTGCATTGATTCCAAGATCAAGGGCACTGCCCTCATCTTTTAAGATCTTATTGATACCTTCTAGATAGTAAGTCAGTAACTCACCTTCTTTAATGGTAAAAGACGCATTAACTTCTGGTTTCATGTATAAATCATCAACAGAGAAATGGGTTTTAAATAAATAAGATTTGCCTTCATCTGTTGTTAAATTGATGCTGAGGATGCCGTTTTGGAACGTCCATGTGCAATCATTTTGAGGATTGATAACCATTTGTTTTTGCTGTCCTTATTATTTTTGTTGTAATTTGATTTCATTTTATATTACTTTTTCAAAAAATGAAATACAAAAATTGAATTTTTTGCTTTTTATACTTTACAAATATTAAATTTCGATCCCTGTATCACATAATTTACATTCTTAATATTTGAAAAGTACTCACCCTTTTATCTTTTACTCAAGATTATTTCTTTATTTACAACTTGATTACTTCTTATTATTTATTTGTTATGCATATTACTTCATTTCTACTATTCCTACTCTCTTTATCTTATTATTTATGATTTCATTAAAGCCTCCTTTGCATCTTTGTTTTATGTCTAAAGAATTGGATAATCACAGTGTGCAGCAATGCAATAACAGTGTAGCTGTATTACCCTCTTCACTGATTACCTGTAAAGACAAAAGGACATCAAAAGAGCTTTTAAAATCACATCTAGAAACAGTAAATTGTCATTTATTTATATAACGATATTCACATTTTATTGTATATTCTATTTTCTTATCACCACTTATAAGTTATTTTTATAGCAAAGACACAAACAGCTTATATACGCCATTTATCAAGGATTTTCAGATTTTCTTTATTTTTCATGAATTCTGCTTTGCTCCATTTTGATACTCACTTTTTCAATAATTTGAAGCTCAATTTCTCAGAATAAGCTTGTTTCAATCTCAAAAAATAGTCCTGGTTCTCCAAGTCTTCCATCCTCAATTCTCTTTTCATTCCTCCCCTCTACATATGCACAAGCTTCATTGCTGTAGGTCTTTATTTTTGAAAATTGATTGTTTACATCACGGTATTTTGATGCAGCGAGCTTTACCAATCTAACGATACATGACTATTGATAAGAGCTGTTTGCTACTTATCTATGCTAGACATCGTACAGGCGCTCTTATAGCTTTTATTACATCGCTCGTACATACGTTCTGATTATTGTTAAGATTGCCTTCTATGGCTTAATAAAAGGTTATTAGAGAGGATCAAAGGTATAAAGAGGACTGGATATTACTTGTTGAGTGATGTTGTATGAAGTAAATTGAAGCTTATAGCGTAAAAAAAAGGGCGAGAGTTGTTTTAACCCCGCCCTAACACAGTTTCTATGGTTAACAGATTTTCAAATTAGAAGGTATAACGAGCACCTGCTGATAACATGGTACCTGTCTCACCTGCCTGAGCCTTACCATCTTTTTCAGTGGTTGAATTTGCATCAAACTCAGCTTCACCCCAGATGTTGAAGTTGTCGTTGATTGCGTAGTTTACGTATACAGGAACACGACGGTAGATTGCTGAATCTGATCTTGCTGGATCTGCTTCAGGATCAACTACCTTAGCATCTGAGAAGTTGTAGCCAGTGAATACACCAACACCGTTGTCGAAGGTATAACCTACTACGAACTCATAGCCCTTAACCTTGTTCTTGTATGATGACTGAGCACCATCTAATCTCTGCTTAGCACGCTGAGTGTTGTATAAAGCACCTAAATATAGGCCGTTATCAGTTGAACCCCATGAAATAGATGCTGAAATGATCTTGAAATCATCAAAGCCCCAAGTACCGTCCTCACCATAGTTAAGGATTGAGCCTTTTAACTCATCTGAGTCATCCTGACCTTTAACATATGAGTAACCAGCCTTGAATGATAATGGGCCAAATACTACGTTATCGATGGTATAACCAGCTGCTGCTGCAAAACCGCCCTGAACGTTAGCATCCTGACCTGCAACAGTGGTCTCATCTGCTGCTGTCTCGTATGATACAGAACCGAAGAAGCCGTTGTTGTCGTATACATAACGGAACATACCGGTACGACGATCACCATTGATTGAGCCCTGCTGACGAGCACCGAAGTCCTCAAATACGTCAGTTGCAGCTAAAACTTCGTTAGCAGCATCGTAGGTCTTACCAACTAATAACTTACCGAAATCACCAAAATCAGCGCCAACATACTGCTCACGAGTGCTGATGTGGTCACCATTTGCTGATTTGTTACCGTCAGCCATATCCCACTCTGAGAATGCAAATGCTGATACGTAATCATTAATCTTGGTGTTGCCTTCGATGTTTAAACGAGCTGAGTTAACTAAACCAGCATCATTCTCAGCGATATCAGCAGCGTCGGCTTTGCCATTGTAAACAACAGCCTGAACACGACCACCAACAGCTAATGAGGTGCCATCTTTATCATATACAGTTGCTGCAGTTGCAGTTGTTGATGCAGCAATAATTGCTAAAGCTAATAATGATTTTTTCATGATATTTAATTTCCTATAAATACAATTAGCAGCAACTACTTAAAGTTGCATATTACTAAGTGTGGTTAGTATATTCTAACTACAATAACAATTCAAGATAAAAATGAAAAGAACTTTCATATTGTTTAATATATTAAATTGATTGAAAAATGGCTTTTATAAGCAATTTTATGATATTAAGGATGGATATTAGTGCCATTTATTCAAGAATATAGTAATTAAATGGCACTCAAAAGAAGATGAATTTTGAATTTTATTGTTACTTTAGCACGTCAGACCACTGAGCTTCTTTAAAGCCAATCAGCACGAAGTTATCCCCTACAACTAATGGTCTTTTAACTAACATGCCATCAGATGAGAGTAACTTAAACTGCTCGTCATCACTCATGTCAGGCAGCTTTTTAGCAAGTCCCATACTTTTATACAATAGGCCACTGGTGTTAAACAGCTTCTTTAAAGGCAACTTACTCTTTTCATGAATTGCTTTTAAGGTAGACTCTTCTGGATGCTCGGATTTGATGTCTTTTAACTGATACTCAATACCATTGTCATCTAGCCACTTTAGAGCTTTTTTACAGGTTGTACACTTCTCATAGCAATATACTGTTATCATGTTTTGCTCCTTATTCAATAATCTTCACAAAGCCTGCAGATCAAAATCAGCAGTAAGCTTCAGGATCAATCTCATTTCCGTCTAAAACTGCTTTTACGAGAGTATTACCTTCATAGCAGAGCTTTAAGGAGAAGAACTCTTCTCTTGTATCTAACAGTTTTAAAAAGATCTTGTCACCAGTCCACAAAGGTAATTTTAAAAGCTCGTGTTTATCTACCCACTCAAGATCACCTTCGTTGCAGTCTTTAAAAAGCTCACCTTTATAGGTGGTAGCAGTAAATAAAAACATATACACACAAACAGGCTCATCTGAGACAAAGGTAATAATGCCTCTCAATACAGGATCAGATAAGGTAATACCGCATTCTTCTCTCATCTCCCTTTGAATGCACTCTTCAGGTGACTCTCCATATTCAAAGTGACCACCAATACCAATCCATTTGTCTTTATTGATATCGTGTTGTTTCTTGGTTCTGTGCAACATCAGGTATTTACCCTGCTGCTCTAAATAACAGATAGTTGTAAGCTCAGTATTGCTTTCCATTGAGCACAATCCTTTTCATGTAAAAGCTTTGTTGTAAAAGCTCCTTGATGACGTCTCTTAATCTAAGAACATTATGTCATTTATAAAATACAACTTTCTAAGAATTTTTATTGCTGTGAACTCTATAACATTGATCTTAAAAAACATTGTCTAAAATACGGCACATAAAAAGCTAACTACATTTATTCACCTTAGGAATCAAAATGAGAAAGTATAGTGAAAGAGGTTTTAAGAACCTCGAGTTTTTGCGTTTTCTGCTAATTTTTGCAGTAGTTGGAGTGCATTTAGCTTACCTGAATCTGTCTTCAACAGAGGAATACTCTTGGCTTGTAAAATGGGGCTCAGGATGGCAGGCTGTAGAGATGTTCTTTTTAATGTCAGGG
>DKDL01000040.1:13544-14381 GCA_002449335.1 Succinatimonas sp. UBA6849
TTTCCTGTTCTATAAACTCAATACTGAAGAAACAGTCCTGCACTTTGCTCTGCGTAAATGGTTAAGATTAGCTCCATTTGTAATTGCCCTTACCCTCATAGGCTATATAGCTACAGGCTTTGATATTTCTCAATATCCGCTTTCAGTTAACATCTTCAACTCACTGTTGCTCTTAGACTGGAATACTCACCATTTTGGTCCTGATGCAACCATTCTGTATGTTGCCTGGTTTGTAAATGTACTGTTCTTTGCCTCAGTAATTTACTTCTGTATTCTAAAAGCACTAAAGCATGAGCAGGCAAATCTTTTGATAGGAGCGATCTCCTTTATCTGTCTATTCATGTATTCAAGGCACATGTACATCATTGTGCCATTTATCTATCCTTTAGTAAGAGCTTTTGCTTATGTAGGTTTTGGCTACCTCTTAAGTGAGATCTACAAAAGCTACCTTCTACATAAAGACGATAACGCTTTGCAGATAAACTTACCATCAAATGTTAAGACCTGTGTAATAAGCATTGTTGAAGCAATCTTACTGATTACCATTGTGATTAGTTTATATGCAGGATCAACAGGTATACCAACACCAGATGGTCTATCAGTTCCTCCAGAGGAAATCCCTTTTTTAAATGCACAAACCTGGTTCCCAGATTTAACTAGATGGGCTCTAGGTGGAGTATGGTTACAGCTGTGCTTTGTAGGCTTATTCTGGTTATTCTTATTAAACAAAGGTTTGGTCTCAAGATTACTTAACAATAAGTTCTCAGTGATCTTAGGTAGCTATTCTTATGCTATTTTCTTAATCCATACTATTGTGATTAGAGCTTTAATAGACTA
>DKDL01000040.1:14408-14654 GCA_002449335.1 Succinatimonas sp. UBA6849
CTATGGTGATTTACAAAATCTAAGCTTTGTCTTCGAGCATAACCTAATCTTTATTACCCTGCTCTGCCTTGTAATCTTTGTATGTGCAGTCATCGTACATCACTTAATAGAGAGGCCTCTTAACAGAATGGCAAGCAAGATCTTAAGATAAGAATCGTTCTTTTGATAAGTTAAAGAACTATTAAGGCTGTAGCTTACGCTACAGCTTTATTTTTAAGGTGTATTAACTTCAAATGAAAAATGAAG
>DKDL01000040.1:14668-25407 GCA_002449335.1 Succinatimonas sp. UBA6849
ACATAGCGCAAAAAAAAACGACCTAGTCAAAAGTGAGGAGGTCGTTTAATTCTCGTTTTTTCTTTATTAGAAAGTGTATCTAGCACCTGCTGAAACCTGAGTTCCTGATTTAATCTTGCTCTTTTTAACATCAGAACCAGCATCAAACTCAGCTTCAGTCCAAACTTTGAAATTACTGTTAATACCATACTTCAAAGAAACAGGAATTCTCTTATAAGAGAAGGTATCCTTGGTACCATCCTTGTGTTCGGTATCTTCTTTCCAGTAGTTGTAACCTGCAAACACGCCAATACCATTGTCAAAGGTATAGCCTGCTACAAATTCATAGCCTTTAGCATCGATGTCTGATTTTGGATTTTCCTGTGTAAAATCAGTCTTCATCTTGTAGGCTGTAGTTGATAAGAATAATCCTGACTGAGGATTACCCCAAGATAAAGCTCCTGCATAATGATTTGCTTTATCAAATCTTAAATTGTTAATAGCGGTTGTATCGTCCTGTCCTTTTACATGGCTTAAACCTAATTTAAAAGATAAAGGACCATATACAACATGATCAAAGGTATAACCTAAAGCTGCACCTACACCACTTTCAATATCACGATATTTGCCGAATAAAGGAGTACCGTCTGCAGCTGTTTCATAAGTTACACTGGCAAAGATGCCCTTATTGTCGTAATCATAGCGGATCACGCCATTGCGTCGTTCACCATGTAAACCTAAAGCAGCCTGATTACCAACTTCTTCCCAAATATCAGATGAGATCATGACTTTGTGGGCAGAGTCATAAGCTTTGCCACCTAAGATCTTACCGTATTCTTTAAAGTCTGCGCCGACATATTGCTCACGAGCTTTGATATGATCACCAATCTTCTTATTATGGCCATCAGCCATATCCCATTCAGAAAAAGCAAAAGTAGAAACCCAGTCTAAAACCTTGGTTTCACCTGCGATGGATAGACGTGAAGAATTGACTAAGGATGAGTCATGATCACCTGCATAGTTATCATGACCGTTGAACAGCACTGATTGTACTCTTCCTCCAATAGAAAGAGCAGTACCGTCCTTATCATAGACTGTAGCAGCATCAGATGCTGCCGACATTATGACCAACAAAACTGCTGTAGCAACTAGTGACTTTTTCATTATATTTCCCGTATAAGGATTTATGCGCATTCTTTTTTTGTATTAATAGTCAGTATTGATTGTGTAAAAAGATCTGTAAATAATCAATAAACTTGTATCAAATACATGCTTTGTATCTCAAAATATTTTCAAAACAAAGAGTTATTGTTAAATTTGAGGTGTAAACAGAGAAAATTTGAGGAGTTCTAAAGACAGCAAAAAGCCCCACTCAGATTTCTGAATGAGGCTTATAGATTAAATTTAAAAGATTAACTTAAATCAGATTAGAAGGTGTAACGAGCACCTGCTGATAACATGGTACCAGTCTCACCGTACTGTAACTGGTTATCCTTGTTAGTTGTTGAATTTGCATCAAACTCAGCTTCACCCCAGATGTTGAAGTTATCGTTGATTGCATAGTTTACGTACACAGGAACACGACGGTAGATTGCTGAATCTGAGTTAAATGAGCCAGCCTTTGACTTGAAATCAACAAAGTTGTAACCTGTGAAAGCACCAATACCGTTGTCGAAGGTATAACCTACAACGAACTCATAGCCCTTCTTCTTGTCAGCTAATGAAGAATTGGTGTTATCTAACTCGTTTCTTGGATCCTTACCAGTCTGTAGGTAAGTGATGTTGTTTAATCTCTGCTTGATACGCTGAGTGTTGTATAAAGCACCAATGTATAAACCGTTATCGGTTGAACCCCAAGCGATAGATGCTGAGATTGCCTTGTAGGTATCAAATGAATTTGTGTAGATATCACCGTTATCTAGGTTTGCATAGATGGTCTTTGCAAAATCATTCTGACCCTTGATATATGAGTAGCCTGCCTTTAATGATAATGGGCCAAATACTACGTTATCAAAAGTGTAACCAGCAGCAGCGGCAAAACCACCTTCAACGTCTAGCTTGTTACCCTGAACTGATGAATCATCAGCAGCAGTCTGGTATGAAACAGAACCAAAGATACCGTTGTTGTCGTATACATAACGGAACATGCCGGTACGACGGTCACCGTTGATTGAGCCCTGTAAACGAGCACCGAAATCCTCGAATACGTCAGTTGCAGCTAAAACAGCGTTAGCAGCATCGTAGGTCTTACCACCTAAGATCTTACCAAAATCACCGTAATCAGCACCAACATACTGCTCACGAGTATTGATGTTGTCGCCAGTTGCAGACTTGTTACCATCAGCCATGTTCCACTCTGAGAAAGCGAATACTGAAACTGAATCATTGATCTTGGTGTTACCAGCAATGTTTAAACGAGCTGAGTTAACTAAACCTGCATCGTGATCTGCGATCTCAGCAGCATCTGCATTGCCATTGTAAACAACAGCCTGAACACGACCACCAACTGCTAATGAAGTACCGTCTTTGTCGTATACAGTAGCAGCGTTTGCAGAAGTTGCTGCAGCAGCAACAACAGCTAAAGCTAATAATGATTTTTTCATAATATATTTTCCCATAGTTTATTTTTAATTTGTTGTAAGCAGGAGTTAGCTCCCTCTTACGTTTTTTGATTTTACTCAATATTAACTTTTCGTCAACAAAATTTGACGTATACGACAAAAACGTATCTTATTTTTAACATTTGCCCGATTTTGATAAGTTTGCACTTTATTTTTTATGCAAAATAGTGCAGTACAATTTACTATACATTTACATATCGTTAACAATGGCATTTTTATCGGTTTTCTGTGACAACATGTTTTTAATGCATGCCCTTAATGCTTATCTATTCTTCATCATTAATCCGCATCTAATAAGGCTCAAAGTCCATTTTAGGACTAATAATTTATAGACATCTTTTTGAAAGTTGTATAGTGAAAACGTTGCGGTAGCAGCTAATTTTTTTTGAATAATAAGATATACAATTTAATTATCAATGGCTAAAAATAAAAAGACCAAAGATGATTTGTACTCATCTCCAGTCTTTTATTTACAGGATAAACTTTTTACAGAATTAACTCTTTTTAGAGTTAACGTCGTAATTAGATGTTGTTTACGATGTTCTTTACTACAGCAGGTCCTCTGTATACTAATGAAGAATAGAGCTGTACTAAGGTAGCACCGTTTTCTAACTTCTCACGAGCAGATACAGGATTTGAAACACCACCGACACCAATTAAAGGGATCTTGCCTTTAATTAAAGAGTTAACTTTAATTAAGGTCTGAGTACTTGTAACTCTCAAAGGTTCGCCTGACAATCCGCCCCACTCACTTGCGTGTTCCATTCCGTGGATGATGTCACGACGTGTAGTAGTATTAGTGCATGTCATACCATCGATACCCAAATCAAGACATACCTTACAGATACTCTCAATAGCATCGTCAGATAAATCAGGACCAATCTTTACTACTAATGGTACGTACTTATTGAATTTTTCTTTTAACTCAGCCTGTCTTTTCTTTAATGGCTCTAAAAGCTTAATTAAAGGCTCACGAGCCTGAAGCTTAGTTAAATCAGGAGTGTTAGGACAAGATACGTTTACAGCAATATAGTCAGCATACTGATAAACCTTATCCATGCAGATTAAGTAATCATCGACTGCTTTTTCAATAGGTGTAGTTTCGTTCTTACCAATACTTACACCTAAAACACCGTCATAGGTACGTTTCTTTAAGTTCTCAACTAAATAATCCACTCCAAGATTATTAAAGCCCATGCGATTGATAATGCCCTGAGCTCCTTTGATTCTGAACATTCTTGGTTTTGGATTACCAGGCTGCTCTTTAGGAGTTACAGTACCAACCTCAATATGACCAAAGCCTAAAGCACCAAAGAAATCAATGGCGTCTCCATTCTTATCAAGGCCAGCTGCCAGACCTACAGGATTTTTAAACTGTAAGCCCATCATCTGTACAGGACGGAAAGCTACATTCTGAGAGAACAGAGTTTTCCATGGATTCTTTGACAGGAATTTAGCACTATTGATAATCACACCATGAGCAGTTTCTGCATCTAGTAAAAACAGAAATGGTCTGATAAAGGTTGGATACAGGCTATAAGGGATCAATTGCATATTCTTTCTCTAATTTTGCTTAAGACAGAACTTGGCTTTCATTAAATACAAAGTCTGTTTACTTAGACAGTTATTTAATCGATAAGTTCTAATTTAATCTTTGTATTTTTACAAACTTGTTTTCCTGAGTGGTAAGCAACTCAAAGATACCATGTATACCATCAGCTGAGGTGAACTCTTTTAGATGGTTAGCATCAAGATCAACTACCATCCCCTCATCTGTTCTGACACGGATCCTCTTTACGGCTCCCTGATAAACAGACAGGAGAGTATCCCTGTCTATTGACAGGGAAAATCTGTAATGTTTATATCCGTACATTACTTTATTACTCTTTTATATTAAGCTTTCAATCAACAGCTACTTTACGTCTTTTAAAGCAGACTCAACTTTCTCGTAAATAGATCTTGAGATTGAAGGGATCTTCATTAACTTCTCAAGACGTTCACGGATCATCTGCTGACGTTTAGCGTCAAGTCTTCTAAAGCTTAATAATGGGGTCAATATTCTTGCAGCAACACTTGGGTTAATGCTGTTTAATCTCTGAACTTCAGAGCATAAAAGATCATAACCACGACCTGATAAATCATTTAGAGCTACAGGATTTGATAAAGCTAATGCACCTGGCAGAGCTCTTACTCTGTTAGGGTTGTTGCCATCATATGAAGGATGTTTCTTCAGCTCATTTACATTATCTACAGCAGATACATCAGGTACTGTAGCCTGTACTCTAAAGTAATTATCAAAAGCTAAAGCGTTCTTTGAATAATCCTTTTCAAAGCTCTTTAAGATCTCTTCTTTACACTTTAGATTTAAGTAAACAGCATCTGTTAAAGCCTGTAACTTGTCAGTCATATTAGCAGAGCCTGTATAGTGTCTTAGAACCAGTGCTGATGCAGTATCAGCTTTAGCTGTTGCTACGTAAGCTACTGACAGCATATGTAGAGCACTGTTGCTGATAGCACGGCGTGACATATCAATTACAGAGTACATATCAGACTGGGCTTTAATTCTTCCGTAAATCTCATAGAACTCTTTTTCTAGGGCAACAGCTACTCTCTGCTCTAATTCGTTGTGCAATCTTGCAATTGCATCAATGTCGATGTTGTCTTCAAAGGTTTCCATTAAAGATGCTACAGACATGATCTTTAAGGTCTCATTCAGTAACAACAGATCGGTGTCCTTGTTAACTGACTTTAACAGAGCCTTGTATGATTCGATAAGCTCTACAGGATCTTTTAGAGTGCCACCCTGTTCTAAGAGCTTGATGTTCTCATGAACATAGCGTTTTTGCATGGTCTGTGCACTGTCTACCTTGATGAAGGCATCATCACAGAATGACAGCATGTGCTGTAATTCCTCTGTTGAGTATGGAGCATCAAGTTTAACTGGTGCTGAGAAGTCACGTAAAATTACAGGTAGAGTGCCCTTATCTAAGGTAAATGAGTAAGTCTGAGACTCCTCTTTTAACACTATAAAGCCTGATGCTGACAGTTCAGCAGGATGTACATCATGACCTTCAGGATCTAAGAAACTGATTCTGATTGGCATGTAGAAAGGTAATTTCTCTTTCTGATCACGTGTAGGCTTGGTCTTCTGAGTCAGAGTTAAATTTAAGGTTCTGTTTGCCTCATCATAGGTCCATGAAGATTTTACATTAGGAGTACCTGCTTGAGTATACCAGCGGCGGAACTGAGTTAAATCAATCTCACCAGCCTCTTCCATGCATGTTAAGAAGTCCTCAATGGTTACAGCCTGACCATCAAACTTGGTTAAATACAGAGTTAAAGCTTTCTTAAACTTAGTCTCACCAATTAAGGTGTGGATCATACGGATAACTTCAGCACCTTTATCGTAGATAGTTACGGTGTAGAAGTTATTCATCTCCATAACCTCTTCAGGTCTTACAGGGTGTGCCATAGGAGATGCATCCTCAGCAAACTGAGGACCGCGAATTACGTTAATTGCATGAAGTCTGGTTAAAGCACGACTTGCAACATCGGAGCTGAATTCCTGATCACGGAATACAGTCAAGCTCTCTTTTAATGATAACTGGAACCAGTCTCTTAAGGTTACTCTGTCACCTGTATAGTTATGGAAGTACTCATGGCCGATTACGCTTTGAACATTATAGAAAGCTGTATCGGTTGCAGTCTGAGGATCAACCATAACATAAATTGAGTTGAAAACATTCAGACTCTTGTTTTCCATAGCTCCGAAGTTGAAGAAATCAACAGCTACAACCTTGAAGTTATCAAGATCATACTCAAGTCCCCAGCGGTTTTCATCCCACTTCATTGAGTCCTTGATGCTCTGCATTGCCCATAGACCTCTGTCATGAGCACCTCTGTCAACATAAAGCTGAAGTGAGACCTTGCGACCAGACTTGGTGGTATAGCTGTCAGACACAATATCAAAGGTACCTGCAACTAAAGCAAACAGATATGATGGCTTTGGAAATGGATCTTCCCAAACGGCAAAAGATCTGCCCTTTTTAGTGCCCTCATCAATGAGGTTACCATTTGATAAAAGTACACCGCAGCCATACTCAGGTCCGATGATGGTTACTTTGTACTTTGCTAAAACATCTGATCTGTCTAAAAAGTAGGTAATGCGTCTGAAGCCCTGTGGCTCACACTGAGTGCAGAAGGCTCCGTTTGACTTGTATAAGCCCATTAAAGAGGTGTTAGCGGTTGGATTTATTACATTCTCAATTGCAAGTTCAAACTCATCTGGAACATTAGCAATCTCAAGCTTGTCTTTAACAATCTTGTACTTACAAGGAATACCGTCTAACTTAACTGAAAGAAGCTTTAAATCCTCACCATCTAATACTAATGGAGCTTTATGATCTTTGGTTAATCTTCTGTATTTTGCAACTGTAGTTACCTTAGTAGCTTCATCGTCAAGTTCAAAGGTAAGATCAATATGGCTTGAGGTAAAGTCTGGTGCTTTATAATCAGTACGTTTCTGTGCCTTATAGGTATTGTTCTTTTCCATGATATTTCCTTGCTTTTACAAAAAAGCCTGGCATTTACCAGGCTCTTTTAACTAATTATCTTTTTCTGCCTGATATTGCAGTAGCAATGGCTTTTCTTCGACTTCGTGCGCACCGGCTTTGGTGAGCATATCTGAGTAGTCAGAAGCAATATTTACAGTTTCCTGTAAAATTGGATCGTCATACTCGAAGTCATCTGGCAGATCTTTTACAGATTTAACTTTAGGCTTATTCATCGCCTTAAGTCTGATGTTAGTGTTCTTTAAGGTGATCTTCTCATCTTCATCGAACAGCTTCTTACGCTCCTCAAAGTTCAGAGTAAGAGTCTTGCTGTTCTTCAATTTATAGTATCTGTCTCTTTCAGACTGAATTACCTTAAATACAGGATCAGTGCTGATTCTCTTTTCATGCAAAGCCATCAGATCTTTAACAAAGAAGCTTGGATCTGAGTACTTCTGATATTTAGAAGGAGCAATCTTATCCCAGTTTAAAGCATTAGGTTCAGTCTTCTCACCAAACTCAGTTACATCAATTAAAGTAGGCATAGCAATATCTGGAGTTACGCCCTTTAACTGAGTTGAACCACCATTGATTCTGTAGAATTTAGCGATGGTATAGTGAATAGAACCTAAATCAGCACCGATGAGATCATAGAGTCTTGTAAGTGGACGAGACTGCTGCACAGTACCCTTACCATATGAGGTATCACCTACAATTAAAGCTCTGCCATAATCCTGCAGCGCTGCAGCCATAATCTCAGAACTTGATGCTGACAGCCTGTTAATTAAGACTACTAATGGTCCTTTGTATAACATTGAAGCATCAGTGTCATCATAAGCAGATTCGTTGCCGTTGACATCACGAACTAAAACTACTGGACCATCTTTAATGAACAGACCTGTAGTATAGACAGCCTCAGGTAATAAACCACCACCGTTGTTTCTTAGATCAACAATGATACCGTCTACGTTCTCACTTTCTAACTTTGAAAGCTCGCGTTTTACATTTAAAGACAAGTCTGTATAGAAGCTAGAAATAGTGATTACACCAATCTTTCTGCCATCATAAGAGGTATAAACCTTTGATTTTGCCTCTTTGTCCTGAAGTCTAATTTTGTCACGGGTAAGTTCAACATTAAAGGTCTTAGCAGCAGCGCCTTCCCCACGCTCGATTTCAAGCACAACCTTAGTACCCTTCTTACCTTTAATCTTTTTAACTACCTCTGTAAGTCTCCAGCCAATGATATCCTCAAATTTGCCGTGTTCCTGTTTTACAGCAACAATCTTATCTTTTGGCTTTAACTTCTTTGACTTTTCAGCAGGAGAGCCTGGCATGATCTGTACGATTACAGTGTATTCATCCTCTTGAGATAAAACGGCACCGATACCTTCTAATGACAAATTCATATCGTCATTGAAGTTTTCAGACTCAACGGGTCCAAAGTAATTGGTATGAGGATCAATTGCAGCTGCAAATGAATTTTCAAATGCTGAGAAGACATCTTCAGATGAGTACTGAGAAATTCTTCTCATTGCTACAATGTAACGGTTCTTAATGCGTTCAACAGCCTGAGCTTTGGTTTTGCCATTTAACAGCTGTGTTTCAAACTCATTTTTAAGCTCTGCCATCCATAAGGACTTTAACTCATCCTCAGTTTTTGCAAATGGAGCTTTGGTTCTATCAAGAGCAATAGTCTCATTGGTGTTTAAATCAAGATTTTCAGAAACATTGTCGATCATGAACTTGTATTTCTGATAACGCTTTTTGATGTTTTCGTTATACAGAGAATACGGATAATCAAGTTCACACTTGTTAACACCGTTTAAGATGCTCTTGGTATGAGCATAGATTGCATCAACTTCACTTTGAGTATAAAGAGAATGGTTCATATCAAGATAGTTCATGAGTCTGTCGATGACGTTTTTTGCAAAATCGTCATTTACATCAACAATCTTGTAATGAGCTCTTGTGAAGTAATTGTAGATTCTAGAACAGGCAGTTTCATGTCTTTCTTCAGGAGAGAGAACAGGCATCTGTTCTAATGAAGGAACTGTAAGTTTTGCTTCACTTACAAGAGCGCAGCCTGCAAGAGCGCAGGCTACAGCTACTTTGATTATTTTATTCACTTTAAGTTAGGCCTATTTTGCTTTTTTAGGAAGCAGAACTCTCTCAAGTGGAAGATTTACAGTAAGACCTGATTTTAAGGTTACATATACAGTGTCTTTCTGAGCATTTTCAGCTACAACACCAAATACGAAACGCTGCTCAGAGCTTAGTACTAAAACTTCAGTACCAGCCTTTAAATCATCTACTGTAGGCTTAATACCATCAACCTTATTAGGCTTCTTATGGAACTTAGCGCCATTAGCAGGCTTCTTGAAATTCTTCTTATTTGCAGGAGCTTTCTTTGGTTTTGATGCTTTACGCTTTGCATTGATCTCATCTATGCGCTCTTTAGCATAAGATGCGTGCTCTGCACTTACTGTATCACCGCACTCATTACCATCGATATCGATTCTAGGAGCACCTTCTTTAACGCTGTATAAGTACTTTAGGCGTGAAGTATATAAACGAAGAGCAGCTCTTACCTTTGAAATTGAAAGACCTTCAATTGAAGCGCATTTCTCTTTTAAGTCCTCAAAGATACCAATCTTTAATGGACGAGCATCACCATCTTTTACAAAAGCTTTTGGGAAGATCTTATATAAAAGTTCTAAGGTCTCTTTTACGTGTTCAAAATGAGTACCTTCTTGAGCCTGAGTTTCAGTCTGCTTATCAGCGGTTTTATTTAACTCTTGCTCTTTTTTGATTTCCTGGGTTTCCACAAGAAACTCCTTAAAATAATTATTTAATAACTTACAATTACGCTCATTCTACAATAAGTTGAATTTTATTGCGAAAAATTTTGTCCAAAAGATAGTTCTAATGCACTAAAACTCAGAACTTATAGCTTGTGTTGCTCAATTTGATCTGTTTTACACTGTAGTTATGCTCAAACAAAACTACAGTGTATAGATTACTTTAGCTTCTTTACAGAAATAGCACAGCTCTTTCCTGCAAAGGTAATACCATAACCGTAGACACTTTTAACTGTTTTATTGGACATCAAAGGCTCTGCGTAGTTCTTATCTTCAATCTGAGCTACAGCCTGTTCACTTATTGTTACGATATCAGATCCTATTGAAGCCGATTTAATCTCGATTATTGCAACTTTTCTGTAACCAGTATCTTTAAAAATAATATCTGGATAACCATCTCCAGATTCATAGTTAGAGTGATATTCTCCTAGATTATCTTTACAGTTAGTAAAGATACCATTTAAGAATCCATGGTAATAGTTCTCGTGAGGGGCTTTGGTAGCTGTATCTCTTATTGATACGAATGAACGTAATAATGGTCCTAACTTATTTTGTACAAAATCAACATTACCTTCTAATAAAGAGTTGGCAATGTTCAAAGCTAGATTATCCTTATTTAAGATTTTGCCGAATCTTTCTAAGATGTTGTTTTCAAAACATTCATGTATCTCAAGGTTAGGAATTCTCACAAAGATATCTTTACTGTTTTCTTTAGCTAATTCTTCTTTTTT
>DKDL01000040.1:25505-26644 GCA_002449335.1 Succinatimonas sp. UBA6849
GTGTCATAGTTCATGGATTCGTTTAACCTGAAACTAATAGACTTACCATCAACTAAATCCTGCATCTTTTGGTTGTCATTGTCTGTCAGATAGCCTAAGTACTCTTCTAATGCACTGTCTGAAGAGCTCTTATCCCAGTAGTTACCTGGTTTAATATCATCTATGTTACCAGTTTGTTTTAGGCTAAAGTTCTTACTTATAAAGTTAATTACGTCCCATGGACAGAACATCTCTTTGTCATAGAACTTATAACCGTCATAGTAATTCTTTACAGTTTGTGAAAAGTCATCAAGTTCATAGTCTTTTAGGATTTTATGAGTTTCATCTTTGGTAAAACCAATGATGCCTGTATATTGTGGTTCTTGATCTGCTACAGTATTTACCTTAAGGTTGTTCACACCTGTAAAGATACTGTTCTTAGCTACCTTTAAGCATCCTGTGAGTATGACTTTACTTATAATTGAAGTATTCTTTTCAGGATCTCTTTTAGGATCTTTTAAGAATCCTAGAAAAGATGACATTAAGGTAACCATTTTTTCATGGTAACCTTTGGCATGAGCTTTAGCTAAAGGTACATCATATTCATCAATTAAGACATAGACCTGTTTTTTAAAGTGCTTATAGAGCATTTGACTTAAGGATTTAATTGCTGAGGTTACATAGGATATTGCTTTTTTATCAGCCTTCTTTAGATAATCCTCATCACATAGCTTATTAAACTTAGCTTTATCCTTTTCATTTAAATATGGACTGTCTTTTAAAAATTCAAATTCACTTGCTTTATCTGAAACGACTTCAGCTAATTTTAAGTAAGCACTTTCAAAGTCATCCCCTAATACATCTTTTAAAGTAATGGCAATAACAGGGAATTGTCCCATGTACTTTTTACAAAACTCTTTGTCTTCAAAAATCTTGGTATCTTTGAAGTAGCTCTGATGAATAGTGGTGTCACCAGGATTTTTACTGCTAATCTTTAAGAAAGACTCAAACATGGTCATGAGCAAGGTCTTACCAAAACGTCTAGGTCTTGTTAAGAGCAAAACAGTAGTACCATCGATTAAAGACTTATCATCTACAGCTTCATCCTCTGAGAATACAGCCTTTAAGTATGGAGTCTTATCTACGTAGTAACGATTCTT
>DKDL01000039.1 GCA_002449335.1 Succinatimonas sp. UBA6849
GGTAAGGGTTCTGAATAGTTACAATTTTTCATTGAAATTCCTAAAAGATCTTTAAAAGTTAAAAATAAGATCTTTAAAATTTTTATAAAACTATTTGATTTTTATATAAAAAATATAATCAAAGATCTTGAATTGAAAATAGTAACATCTGGAATTTAATATACATTAGAGATGGACGTTTTTTCAAGAATGACGTACTGCAAGATTAAAACTTCTATTTGAGGGGCTCGACTTAATAAAAAAGTTAAAAAATCTATCTTTCAATATCAGATTATGGCGAAATTATGAATCATCACTAAGTTCACACTTTTAAAACAAGTGTAAACAAAAGAATCATAATTATGTTTTATACCAGCTCAAGCTGGTTGTGCGTTTTATTTGAAATTACTAAGAATACCTAATCATATTGTGATCTTGGTGTGCTTTAATAATTTCGCCATAAAAATTACATAGAAAATGATGAAATTATTCAAAATCTAAGTTCTAATAAGTCGGATTTCCTTTCTAACTTTGTATGGATGATCTTGTAAATTAGAAGTTTCCTACTTCAAATTTACAAGATTATTCAACGTCATCAGCACCATCGAATCAATCTACCAACCTTTGTCTTGCAGTTTTTTTTTATTTTTGCGTACAGTCTTTATCTATAGCCTTTTAATGTATACTTTTGTTTGCAAGGATGATTTGTATTTTTAAGGTTACGGTAATGTCTATTTCTCAGTTTTTATCTCTTCCAGAAAGTCCAAATGGCTTTGAAGAATTAAAAGAAGCCAACTGTTACTTTGTAGATAAGACAGAGTTTATAAAGACTATGTTTACAGACTCAGCTTCAGTTCTGTTGTTCACAAGACCAAGACGCTTTGGTAAGACTTTGCTCATGACCATGTTTGAGTCTTTCTTAAAAATCAATAAAGACAAACCATTCGATACCTCAATCCAACAACAGTATTTTAAAGGCACCAGGATACTAGATGACAAAGAGTTCTGTTCAAAGTTCATGGGACAGTATCCTGTGATTGAACTTTCTTTAAAAGATGTTGATGGTAATAACTTTGAAGAGGCTTATGAGAGCTTTGCTGCAACTATCTTTAGACTTGCATCAGGATATAAATACTTACTTAACAGCAAAAAGCTTGATGATTCTGATAAAGAAGAGCTAAAAAACTTAACTACCAAAAGTTACTTAATACAACTCAAAAATCAACTCAGTGTCAAAGATTCATTAAGAACCTTAGCATCAATTCTTTATAAAGAATACGGTAAGTACCCAGTACTTCTAATTGATGAGTATGACGTACCTTTAGCAAATGCCTCATACCATGACATACAGAATACAAAGCTGTATGGAGATGAAAAAGGCTTTAAAGCAGATTACCACTACAACATGGTAACCTTAATGAAAGGATTCTTTGGTATTTTAAAAGACAAGAATACACTAACAAAAGCAGTTATCACCGGTTGTTTAAAGGTAGCAAAGAACAGTTTATTTACAGGAGTAAATAACCTTACTGTAAATACAGTTGCAGACAAAGAATCTAAATACACCGGCATCATAGGTTTTACTAAAGATGAAACCTTTAAGTTCTTAAAAGACTATGAGTTAGACGACTACTCTCAAAAGGTAAAAGAGCATTATGACGGTTATAAGTTCTTTGACAAAGAGATGTTCTGTCCATGGGATGTGGTTAAGTTTATAAGAAAGAACTTTGACTTTAAACAAAGTGGTAACCTTACTGAAATTAAGGCCGGTAACTACTGGGCAGGTACAACCTCTGATAAATCCTTATATGCCTATATTGGTTATTTAACCGATAAAGACAATCAGAAGATGCAAGACTTAGTTGATGGAAAATCAATTGGTTTTAAACTGAACGACTCCATGAACTATGACACTTTATCAGAGCATAACTCAGATGATTTCTGGTCATTACTCTTACATACAGGTTATTTAACTGTAGATTGGGATAAGACTCAAAAAGAAGAATTGTCAAAAGAAAACAATAAAAACATTTTTGTAAGAATACCTAACCTTGAAATACTTGAGTGTTTTACAAATAACATTAAAGAGAAATTTAGTAATGTTGTAAAGAAAGATAACCTGGCTTTAAACATTGCTAATGCTTTATTAGATGGTAACGACTCTTTTGTTCAGGAGAAGCTAGGACCTTTATTACGTTCATTTGTATCAGTAAGAGATACTGCGACAAAAGCTCCTCACGAGAATTACTACCATGGTTTCTTAAATGGTATTTTTACGAACTGTAAAGATGACCTTGGTGAATACCACTCTAACATTGAGTCAGGTGATGGTTATGCAGATATTCTCTTTAAAGATGCTGATTGTAGAAAGGTTGCAATCATTGAGATTAAATCAGCGTCTGTAGGTTCAGATTTAGTAACCTTAAGTGAAACAGCACTGTCTCAAATAGAAGATAAGAACTATTCTGAACAATTTATGGGTAACAGAATGATCCAAAGTATCTATGCTTATGGAATTGCCTTTGCTGGTAAAAACTGCTTTATAACCTGTAAAAAGATCAAGTAACAAATTTGCTGTTGCAGTTTTTATTTACAAAAGATCACAGGTTAAATTATCAGCTTGAGCATAATGAGATGCTGCTCTCTATAAGATCTTCTCATAATTAGATGACCATCATACCAGGATATGTAGAATGGCGGATCGCGCGCCTAACTTGAGTCTTGTAGCGCGGTTTAACTTCAGTCTAGTAGCGCAGAAGTGGTAACAAGAAAAGCGCTACCAGCAAGAACTAGTAGCGCAGGATTTTTTGAGAGTTTATGAGTTGTTATTTTTTACTATAGGTTAGATGTCTTCTTTTACCTCAAAATAGCTCTGAGGGTGGAAGCATACAGGGCAGACTTCAGGTGCTTTAGTACCGATAGAGAGGTGACCACAGTTTCTGCACTCCCATACACTGACACCGCTCTTTTCAAAGATCTTTTTAGCTTTTACATTAGATAAGAGCTTACGGTATCTTTGCTCATGCTCTTTTTCAATAGCTCCTACTGCTCTGAATTTAAAAGCAAGCTCTGTAAAGCCTTCTTCATCAGCATCTTTTGCCATGCTCTCGTACATATCAGTCCACTCGTAGTTCTCACCATCAGCTGCCGCCTCAAGATTGTCCTCAGTAGAACCAATACCACCTAATTCTTTAAACCACATCTTAGCGTGCTCTTTTTCGTTATCAGCTGTCTTTAAAAAGATGGCAGCGATCTGCTCGTAGCCTGCTTCCTTGGCAACTGAAGCAAAGTAGGTGTACTTGTTGCGAGCCTGTGATTCACCTGCAAACGCTGTTTGAAGGTTCTTTTCAGTCTTGGTACCAGCGTACTTGTTGCCGTTTGCTTTATCTTCAGCTACAGCTTTAACTACAACCTTTTCAAAGTCTGAAGCTGGGTGTTTGCAGATAGGGCAGATAAAATCCTCAGGAAGCTCTTCACCAACATACTCATAGCCACAGATCTTGCATCTCCAAATGGTCTTACCTTCAGATGTAACACCTACAGCTTCAGGCTTTGGTTTGATGTTGTTTAAATAGTATTCATAGGTTACAGAATGGATGTCATTTAAAACTTCCATATCAGTAATTTCACCTACGAACAGGGTATGTGATCCTAAGTCTAGTGTCTTATCAACTTTTACTGAAAAATAAGCATTAGTGCCTTCGGTTACATAGTAGATGCCGTTTTGAGCTCTCTGACATTGAGTGTATCCCTCAAACTTGTTGACATCGCGTCCTGACTGGAAGCCAAAGCGCTTGAAAAGCTCAAAAGGGGCTTTTTGAGAGAGTACTGACACATTAAATACGCCAGTTTTTACAATCATGTCATGAGTGAAGTTTGCTTTGTTAATGCAGATACTCATCTGATTAGGACCAGAGGCTGCCTGAATTGCGGTGTTGATGATACAACCGTTATCTTTTTCGCCATCTTTTGCAGTTAGGACAAAAAGGCCATAACTTAATTTGTACATTGCTTTAGTATTCATGTGTTCTCCTGAATTTTATCTATTTAACAGCTTAAGAAACCTTGAACGTAAGCTATTAAAATTCCTTATTGATAATAATTACTATTATAGAATAAATAGTAAAAAATTCATCTTTTGAAAGCTAAATTTGATAAGTTGATACAGATTATTTTTCTTTACTGACAAAATTTGTCAGTAAAAAATAGGTCTTAAAAATTCCTGGTATACACTTCAAGTCTCATGTGAGGTGTATATGTCGCTACTTTCAAATTTGTTTTCAAGACCGTATGGCTGTTTTAAATCAGATGACAATGAGATCTCTTTAGACTCATTAGTTCTTTTAACCATCGATGATCTTAAAAAAGCCATAAGAGATGAGGTACAGGCAAGTCTTGAGAATAAGGTATCTGAAAGCTTAGTAAGAGCTCTTACTGTAGGTAAGATCAAAGATGAATTAAAAGAGCATGCTGTAAATGAAGCTTTAAAGCTCTCTGAAAAATACAGTGATACTCTGCCTAAAAGGCGCAGTTCTAAGCAAACTCTTTTATTAAGTAAAGACTTTTTAAAGGTGATGTTACAAGAGAATCATAGTGCAATTGAGCTTTTAAAAGAGCTTTTTGCTGATGAAAACACTTTTGAACTCTATTATTTACCTGTAATTGAAGACACAGCCTCACATACCTACAGGTTCGTTTTAAAGAATATGAAAGAGGATGCCTTTTCATATTTTTTAAAACTGACCACAATGATGACGGAACTTGCAAAAGAGTGTACTTATCTTTATGACGATTTTGCTAGCAGTAAAGCTAATCTTGCGATTGTGCTCTATTCATCTTCCTTTGTTATCTCAAAGCTCTTATATGAGCACAACTTTGTCTATGGCAAAGAAAAGCAGAGCATTTCATTAGTTAATACCTCTTTAGCCGATCTTTTTAATCAAGACTTATCTCTTAAAGAGATTAGTGTCACTGCAACTCCTTGTGAGTGCAGTATAAGACCTGAGCAATTAGTCTCATTAGGCCTTTTGATACTAAAAGACAAGGTGTGCAACATCGTCACCTATTTAAAAGAGCACAACTGCGACAAACTTTTAGTTGATCTTGTAAAGCCAGAACTTACCTCTCGTCTTTATACTCTCTTATTAAGAGCACGAGAGCTTATAGCAAATGGTGAGTCTTACAAAGACTGTGAGTTTTTAGAAGCTGTAAGACCAGTCTTTGTAGGTGTACCGCATACTCCTGAAAACTGGTTTTCTGATCCTATATTTAATGGCGAGAATTACTTCTTCCCTGATGAGGTTTTACAAAAGGTAAAGTTGCATAAGAGCATATGCTGCTATGTAAATCACTCTAAAAAAGCTGTAGAGACCTTCTTAAGTTCATATAAAGCGCTTCAAGAAAAGAAAGCTCTTGAAAAGGCGCAGGCACAGGCTTTTAAAAATGAGAGAACCTTATTAACTGCTGCTGCCACCATCGACTTTAAAAAGAGAAAGAGTGGTAGCCATGAATATGATTCCCATGAGAATAGTGACCAACACACAGCTATTGAAGATGAGAGGGCTGTAACAGGAGGATCTTCAGTTGCTGAAAACAAAATTCCAGCTGTCATTTCATCAGCTCCTACACTTGAAGATCTAATGTTAGGAGGTGCTCCTGACAATAATGCTGTAGGGGCTA
>DKDL01000024.1:0-5749 GCA_002449335.1 Succinatimonas sp. UBA6849
CTTTTTAAGATCCAGTGCATGTGTGTGAAGAGAAAACTGTTCTTTTCACACAAGTTCTTTACATGCATTCATTACATCAAACGTCTTCAACAATCTTCATTCCTCCAAACTGTCATTCACACAAAATCATTCAACAGATTATGCTTATTCTCTGGTTCCGTTTTGTGCCATTTGTTTTGCCTTTGTTTAGCGAAAAAAGGCTTCAAACAGATTAAGTTACTTAAAAACTGTAACAATATTCTTATGTGTGATAAAATGCACACAGTTTTTTTTCATAAAAAGCTCATGTTTTTAAGCATGAGTGTTTTTTGTAACAGGATTATCTATGAGCTGGCTTGAGAATTTAATTCAGAAAACAACATCTTCTATCAGCGGCACTACTAAGCACGAAATACCTGAAGGTGTATGGACAAAATGTTCTGCATGTGATCAGGTTCTTTATAGAGCAGAGCTAGAGCGTAATCTCAATGTATGTCCTAAGTGTGGACACCACATGCACATTCGTGCACGTGTACGCTTAGATTCTTTCCTAGATAAAGAAGGTAGAGTTGAAATTGCAGGCGAGCTAGAGCCTAAAGATATCTTAAAGTTCAAAGATCTTAAGAAATATAAAGATAGATTTGTCGCAGCTCAGAAAAAGTCAGGCGAAAAAGATGCTTTAGTTGTAATTAAAGGTACCTTAAAAGGTTTACCTGTAGTTGCATGTGCTTTCGAGTTTGATTTCATGGCAGGTTCCATGGGTTCAGTTGTAGGTGCAAGATTCTGTGCGGCTGTTGAAGAGTGTTTAAAGACTCATAGAGCACTTATCTGCTTTGCTACATCTGGCGGTGCTCGTATGCAGGAGTCTTTATTCTCTTTAATGCAGATGGCTAAGACTTCAGCTGCTTTGGCAAGACTTGCAAAAGCAGGTCTTCCATTTATCAGCGTTATGACCGATCCTACCATGGGTGGTGTTAGTGCTTCTTTAGCTATGTTAGGTGATATCAATATCGCTGAGCCTAATGCTTTGATCGGTTTTGCTGGTCCTAGAGTTATTGAGCAGACCGTTCGTGAAAAATTACCTGAAGGTTTCCAGAGAGCTGAATTCTTATTAGAAAAGGGGGCAATTGATAAGATCGTTCCTCGTGCTCAAATGAGAGATGAGGTTGCTGATTTAGTTGCTCTTCTTTTAGGAAGTCACGATCCTAGCGTTCCTTTAGTAGAAGTTAAGAGTGGCTCTAAATCAAGAAAGAAGTCATCAGGGCAGAATGCTCCTGTAATGGCAGAATTGACAAATTCGGACATTAAGATTTAATGAGTAACGAAGTCATCAATGCTAAGCCAGGTTCCCTAAAAACCTGGCTTGATTATCTAGACGGAATTGATCCTGACAAAATTGAATTAGGACTTGATAGAATCAAACAGGTTCTAGAAAAGCTTGATTTAACCATATTTAAATCAATTCCTGTAATCGAAGTTGCCGGAACCAATGGCAAAGGTTCTACAAGTGCTCTTATTGCCTCTGCACTAAATCACAGTGGTATTAAAGCAGGTCTTTACACCTCTCCTCACTTACATAAATTCAACGAAAGAGTAAACATTGGTGGACGTGATGTTACCGATGAGGAACTCTCAAAGGCTTTTGAGATTGTACATAAGACCGCAGATGACATTAAGCTAAGTTATTTTGAGTACACAACCTTAGCAGCTTTAGTTTGTTTTTCACGAGCTAAAGTAGGTGCTGTTGTGCTCGAAATTGGCTTAGGTGGCAGATTAGATGCCGTAAATGCACTGGATGCCGATATTGCCGTTATCACTTCAATTGGTCTTGACCACACCAAGATCTTAGGCGATACCATCGCTAAGATTGCATTTGAAAAAGCAGGTATCATCAAGAAAAACTGTCAGGTAGTTTTAGGTGAAGTTGATAAAGAAGCTTATGAAGTTATCAAAAAGCGTGCTGATGAGCTTCATGCTGAACTTCACGTTCAGGGTAAGGATTTCTTAGGTAAGTTTAATGATGGCTTTTCCTATATTCAAAAGTCACCAATTAACATTGCTACTTTCTCATTACCATATCCAAAGATCCCATTCTGCTGTGCACCAGCAGCCATGAGAGTAATTACTCTTTTAAAGGAAAAAGGAGTAAAGATCACAGTAGATGGTATTGATGAGGCTCTAAAGACTACAAGTCTTCCTGGCAGAATGCAGTTAGTTCGCATCAAACCTATGCTGTATCTTGATGTGGCACACAATCCTCCTGCTGCAACTCATCTTGCTAAGACTTTAGACAAACGCCATAAACTAGGAAAACGTTATGCTGTCATCGGTATGCTCAAAGACAAGGATATCGAGTCAGTTCTAAAAATTGTAAAACATTGCTTTGACGGCTTTTATGTTTCAACTCTTCATACACAAAGGGGTGAGAACGTAGAACGTATCAAGTCTGCTTTGTTAAAAGACAATGTAGAGCCTTCTGCAATCAAGTCTTTTGATCATGTTGATAAGGCTGTAGCTCAAGTACTAAAAGATGCTAATGAAAATGATGAAATCATTGTCTTAGGCTCTTTTGTAACTGTAAGCGAAGCAATGGATGCACTTGAAATTAAATAGGTATGTAAATGAGCATTACAAAGAATATTAGAAATCGTATAGTAGGTATCTTAGTAGTTATTTCAATTGTATTGATCCTGCTACCTTTCCTTAATATGAATGGTAAGGATACTCCAAAGCCTCAGGATGACAATGCTATTGCTATCAATCAAAATGGTGCTGTAACTGATACTAACGGTCAGCTGGTAACTGCTGGCAGTTCTGACTCTGTTGAGACAAACTACAGCGATATGTTAGAAGCTCCGATTGATGATACCAAAGGCTCTAATAATGCTCTATCAAATGTACAGAAGGATGCTCCTGCATCTTCACCATTTGATGCTTTAAATACCAATCAGACTTCAGCATCAAACACAACTGTTAATTCAAATCAGGCAGGCTCTGATTTAGAAGTACCAAATGACAATATGTTTGCAAGTGCTAATCTTGAGACTGCAACTCCTACTGGCACTAAAAATACTGCTGACAATAGCAACACTCTGCCATCAGCTAACACTGCAACTGTGTCTCCTGCTCCAAAACAGAATACTGCCAAGACTGAGACTTTAAAGTCTTCAAGAGTTCAGTCAAATCAGAATACAGCTGCTAACAAGCCAAAGCCTCAGGCTCCAGCAAATACCGCTCCTAAATCAAATTTAGTATCAGGCACTTTTGCAGCTCAAATTGGTGTGTTCTCTCAGAAGTCATATGTTACAGAGAATGTTGCCAAGCTTAAGAAAGCTGGCTTTAATGCTCAGACACAGAGTGTCAACATCAATGGCAAATCAATGGTAAGAGTTTTTGCTGGTACCTCAAAGACCAGACAGGGTGCTGATGCAATTTGCAGAAGTGCTAAGTCAAAAGTTGGTCTAGATTGCAGAATTTTATCTTTATAAATTCCTTTAAATTGAAAGATTGCTTGTAGGAGCTTTTAATGTTACTTGAAGATCTAAAGAATTATCTTGATGAATACTTAGATGTTAGATCCTTTTCTGATCCGTCATTAAATGGTCTTCAGGTTGAAGGCTTTAAAGAGTGTACCTGCATTGCAACAGCTGCTACTGCATCTTTAGAAACAATTGATGCTGCTGTTGAAGAAGGTGCTGATACCTTAATTGTCCATCATGGACTGTTCTGGAAAGGTCAGTTACTCCCTGTAGTAGGTCCTTTTAAAGACAGATTAAATGCTCTTTTAGAAGCTAATATCAATCTGTTAGCTTATCATCTGCCATTAGATGCTCATAATGTAGTGGGCAATAACAGATATTTATGTGATTTGTTATCACTATCTGAAGTTGATTACGTAGAACAGGGAAATCCTCGTTCTATTGCTATGCAGGGTATCTTATCTGAACCTAAAACTGTAAAAGATGTAGCAGAGCTTCTAGCTGACAATCTGCATACAAGAGTCGATGTTTTAGGTGATTGCGACGAAAATATTCTTTTGAGTAATATTGCTGTTTGCTCAGGCTCAGGTGCCTTCTTACTCGATGAGGATATGAAACCTACATTCCATGCTTTAGTAACTGGCGATGTACATGAGCAGACCTATCATTTTGCCAAAGAGAGCGGAACCCCAGTTTTTGTTGTAGGTCACCATGCTTCAGAACAGGGTGGTATCAAGCGTTTAGGTGATCATCTTGCCAGAAAGTTTGATCTTGAACACAGACACCTGCACTTTAATATTGAAAAGGAATTGAAAACATATAATGGAAGCTCAATCTGATAAAGAATTGTCTCGCGAAGCCATCATGGTTCGCGATGCCCTAATTGAATGTGGCCTTGAGACACCATGGCATGATAATGGTCTTACTTCTGCTCAGAAAAAAGACATCATCATGAAAAATATGTCAGAGATCATGAACACCTTAGGTCTTGATCTTAACGATGATTCCTTAAGAGAAACTCCTACTCGTGTAGCAAGAATGTTCGTAGATGAAGTCTTCTCAGGACTCGATTACAGAAACTTTCCAAAAGTAAGTGTATTTGATAACAAGATGCATTTTGATGAAATGGTTAAAGTCGATAACATCACTGTAACTTCAACCTGTGAGCATCACTTTGTAGTTATGGATGGTCTTGCTAAAGTAGCTTACATGCCATCAGACAAGATCATCGGCTTATCAAAAATTAACCGTATCGTGCAGTTCTTCGGTCACAGACCTCAAGTACAGGAGCGAATGACTCAGCAGATTAAAGTTGCTCTACAGACATTATTAAATACTAAAAATGTAGCTGTAAGCATCACTGCAACTCATTATTGTGTAAAATCAAGAGGTGTAAGAGATCAGACCTCTGAAACCACCACTACAGCACTTGGCGGACATTTTAAGACTAATCCGTCATCTCGCCATGAGTTCTTAACAGATTAAGGTAAGTGCTATGAGAAAAGATGATTATAAAGTAGCTTTGATTGTACCAGTCTACAATGAGCATGAAACAGTTGAGACCTTTGTTAAGACTGTTAATGAGAAGTTAGAAAGTGAACTTAGTCATATTGAGATAGTGTTCATTGATGACGGTTCAAAGGATAACACTGTAGAACTTATCGAGAACATGCAGAAGACTGATAACAAGATAAGTTTAATCAGATTATCAAGAAACTTTGGTAAGGAAGCTGCTATGTCAGCTGCTTTGGACATTGTACAGGCCGATGCAATTGTACCTATTGATGTAGATTTACAAGATCCTCCAGAGTTAGTACTAGACTTCATCCGTATCTGGAGAGATGAAGGTGTGGATAACGTTTATGGTGTACGTGAAGACCGCTCAAAGGATACAGGTACTAAGAGAGTATCATCTGAGGGCTTCTACTATGTCTTTAACAAGTTATCAGGAAGAGTAAAGATACCTGCAAACGTAGGTGACTTCCGATTAATTGACAGAAAGATAATTGATGTTCTAAAGACCTTAAGAGAAAGAAACCGTTTCATGAAAGCTCTATATGCATGGCCAGGTTTTACCTCAAAAGGTGTAGGTTATAAGAGACCTGAGCGAGTAGCTGGTACTACCAAGTGGAATTATTGGAAGCTTTGGAACTTTGCTCTAGATGGTATCTTTGCTTTCTCATCATTACCACTTAAAGTATGGTCATACCTAGGTGGCTTTATCGGTGTGATAGCTTTAATCTGCATGATTTGGAATGTTGTAAAGACTTTAATCTTTGGGAACCCAACAC
>DKDL01000024.1:5758-8088 GCA_002449335.1 Succinatimonas sp. UBA6849
CCAGGTTATACCACTTTGATTAGTGCAATCCTGTTCTTAGGTTCTATTCAGTTAATCTCTATTGGTATTCTAGGTGAGTACATTGGTCGTTTAACTCAGGAAGTTAAGGGCAGACCTGTGTATGTGGTATCTGAGATTAAAGGACCTCTGTCAAAAGAAGTGCCTGTTGGTTTAACTAAAACCAATGTTGGTCTGTCATACAACAAGAAAGACTAATGAATACTGAAAATACAAATTCATCAGAAAAAATTGTAAAGGCGGATGGCAAAAAGAATTTCTTTGAGCTCATTCGCTTTGTCATCGTAGGTGGAATGGCAACTGTAGTTGATCTTGTGGTGACTACTGTGCTGGTTTTTACTACTGCTTTAAATGCAAATTTCATCACCACAATTGCATTTTTAACTGCTTTTTTGGTTTCATTTTTCGGACATAGATATTTTACTTTTAAAAAGAAAGGCTCAATGCTGTCTTTCTTTGCATTAGCAGTATCTACTCTAATCTTAAGAAATATCTTTGTCTGGTTCTTGTTGCATATCTTAAATATTGGCAACTACCCAGCACTGATTACAGCAATGGTGTTAGTAACCGGCATCACTTATTTTGTGGCAAAATTTAAAGTCTTTAAAGGAAATTAAACAGTGCGCATAGCTTTAGGTATTGAATACGAGGGCGGTAACTACGCAGGTTTCCAGCGTCAAACTACATTAAAGACCATCCAGGGAGAACTTGAACGAGCCTTATCAATTGTAGCTGACGAAAAAATTGAACTTCAATGTGCCGGCAGAACTGATGCTGGTGTAAATGCTACAGGTCAGGTTATTCATTTTGATGTAACTAAAGAGCGTCCTGATCGTGGCTGGATCATGGGTACTAATACCAATCTTCCGGATGATATTGCTGTAACCTGGGCAAAACATGTTGATGACGGTTTTCATGCACGTTTCTCAGCTAAAGCCAGAAGATATCGTTATATCATTCAAAACACTGTAAACAGGCCAGGAATTCTCTGCAAAGGTGTGTCTGTTTATCAGGGAAATTACGATATAGATTTGATGCAGGAAGCTGCTTCCTGCCTTTTAGGTGAACATGACTTCAGCTCCTTTAGAGCTGCAGATGATGAGTCTCGTTCTTCTATGAGATGCGTTCATTTCTGTAATGTTTCAAGACTTGGGCAATATATCGTTTTTGATATTGCTGCTAATGCTTTCTTAATGCATATGGTAAGAAATATCGTGGGCTCTCTTTTAACTGTTGGTAATAAAACTAATTCAGTGCAGTGGTTCAAAGAGATGTTTGAGGCAAAGGACAGATCACAGGCTGGACCTACAGCCAAACCTTATGGTCTGTACCTGATTGATGTCTCTTATCCTAATGATTATAATTTACCAAAAAGAGAATGTCTTGGTCCTATTTGGATGCCTTAGTGGTAGAATGGATTAGATAATAATAATTAGGAAATTGTATGCTGAACCTTCCAAATGTACTTACCTTAATTAGACTAGGTTTAATTCCTGTTTTTATAATTCTGTTCTATTGGCCAACTGATCTTTCGAACTTATACGCGGCAATCGTGTTTATCATTGCTGCTCTTACCGATCTTTTAGATGGTTATTTAGCAAGAAAGCTTAAATTGACAACCAAGTTTGGTGCTTTCTTAGATCCTGTAGCCGACAAGATCATTGTATGTACAGCTCTGGTTTTAATCGTTGAGCATTACTCTTTATATACTGATGTGCTTTATCCTCACTTAGGAAAGTTCATCACCATTCCTGCAATGATTATCGTAGCTCGTGAAATTACCGTATCAGCCCTAAGAGAGTGGATGGCTGAATTAGGCAAGAGAGCAAATGTTGCAGTAAGCTGGATTGGTAAATGGAAGACTACTATTCAGTTAACCGCAATTGCAGGTTTAATCTGGAGACATGACGAGGGCATGATTTACGCTGCTGTTGGTCTCTTGATGGTTGCTACCGTGCTTACAATCTGGTCTATGGTGATGTACCTAAAGGCAGGTTGGGTATATATGAAAGACGGTAAGTAAGATTTTATAGTTTTAAAAGAGAGGCTGACAGTTAGGTTAGCCTCTTTTAGTTTTTACTCTTCTAAATTTACCTCAAGCCTTTTAGACAAGTTCTAATTGCTTCAATTTCTGAGTTTTACCCCTTAATTACTCTAAAATTCCTAAGAATAGTGGTGATATGTAAAAAAGAAGGATGGCTTATATAAGCTGTTTGTAAAAAAAGTTAAAAAAAATCTCAAAAAAGACTTTTCTTTTTGAAAAAAATCATTATAATTTTCAACGTTTTCAGCGGATGGATGGCAGAGCGGTT
>DKDL01000025.1 GCA_002449335.1 Succinatimonas sp. UBA6849
TTCTTATCTAAAGTATAGCGTAATAGTATTTCAAAATACGGTTTTTAGTGACAAAAAGAGCCATAAATAAAAAATCTCTAAGCTATTTTTTGATAAAACTTTTGTTATATATTCTATAACAGTGCAACTTAAGTTTTGAACAGCTCCAGTTCATACTTCAGTTGTTAAGTTAATTTTATTGGCTTCTCATTTGATGAGATTGCTACAGATGAAAAAATGGATTGAAAATTAACTATTGAGGAATTTACCTAGTAAAAGAGACCTCTAAAAACTAGAGATCTCTTTGTGGCTTTTCTTTTTCTTAAGATACAGATCAAAGACGAGTTACTACGCTCTCTGAAGGTTAGAATTTAGAATCAAAATCTATTTATTCTCTTCAGTCTCGTCTTTCTTTTCTAAAGAAACAGACATTTCCATAATTGAGGTATTGTCTTTGTTGGCAATATTAAACTCAACATCTTGCTCAGAATCAATTTGAATGTACTTTTTCAATACTTCAAAAATTTCCTGACGTAGCTTTGGCATGTAGTCAGGAGTACTACGGCCTGCACGGTCATTGATTAGAACTAAATGTAGACGCTGTTTTGCAGATACGGCAGAGGATTCTGACTTATCTTTAAAAATGGCATCTGAAATAGCCTTTAAAATTGACATAGATCCTCCAGACTTTATTTACCTTTACCTAAAAGTTTGCTTAAAAAGCCTTTCTTTTCGGTAACAAAACGTAATGGAACTTCATTTCCTAATAATCTTTCAACAGCATCAGCATAAGCCTTACCTGCATCTGACTCTGTATCAAGGATGATTGGGTTACCAGCATTTGATGCCTTTAGAACATCAGCAGACTCTGGAATTACACCTAGTAAAGGAATGGTTAACAGATCCTGAACATCTTCAACTGATAACATCTCAGCCTTCTTTACACGGCTAGGAACATATCTTGTTAGAAGTAGTTTTGCAGTAACAGGCTCCATTCCTAACTCAGAACGGCGTGATTTAGCATTTAAGATACCAATGATTCTGTCTGAGTCACGTACAGATGAAACCTCAGGGTTTGTTGTAACAATAGCTTCATCAGCAAAGTATAAAGCCATTAAGGCACCTGTTTCGATACCAGCAGGGCTATCACAAACTACGAACTCAAAGTTCATGTCATCTAGTTCGCGTAGTACCTTCTCAACACCTTCTTGAGTTAAAGCATCTTTATCTTTGGTCTGAGATGCTGGTAGCACGTAAAGATTGTCTACATGTCTGTCTTTAATTAAAGCCTGATTTAACTTAGCTTCTTCCTGAATAACGTTGATGAAATCATATACCACACGTCTTTCACAGCCCATGATAAGGTCAAGGTTACGTAAACCTACATCGAAGTCTAAAACTGCTGTCTTATGTCCTTTCTGAGCTAAACCTGTAGCAATAGCTGCTGATGAGGTAGTCTTACCTACACCGCCTTTACCAGAGGTTACAACGATAACTTTTAGATTTTTAAAAGGCTCCTTGCTGATACCTTTTGACTCATCTTTAGTATCTTCTTTCTTTTCTTCTTTTACTTCAGTTGCCTTCTCATCAGAAGCTTTTTTAGCTTTCTCAGCTGCAACTTCAGTATTCTCTTTTGCTGTAGTTTCTTTAGAGTCTTCTACTTTTTCGTTATTCTTATTTAAATCCTGTTCTGACATAATTTCCTTTTTTCCTTGTTAGAACTTAATTAGTTTTGAATTCCGATAAGGCGGTAGTTTAATGCTCTGCCGTCTAATGTAATCTTGGCTCTGCACTCTTGGTTGTAAATCTCTTTGAGTGCACTTGTCATTTCCATATCATCAGCTGTCTGATACTGTCCGCAGATAGCAAGCAGGGTAGGTTGGAACATTCCTCCTACGTAGATGAAAGCATCTTTATATCCTTGAGTATCTTTATCTTTAGGAGATCCTGCGTAAACCTCACCTAAAAGATCTCCAAAAATTATAACATTGTGAGATGCTATCACTCTTGCAGTTCTTGCAACATTACCAAAGATAACCACAGAGTTATCAGGAGCTGAAATAAGCTCTCCTGCTCTTACATTGTGTTCAACCACAAGTAGAGGCTCTGCTATCTTTACTTCATATGGAACTTTAACCTCATAAGGCACTTTAACTTCAACAGTCTTTTCAATAACTTTTGGTTTGAAGTTTTCTTCACGAATTCTTGCAAATTTTGAAGAATTAACGATAGGAATGTGTCTTGAAATGAGAATATTGGCTCTTTCTTCAGTATGAATACCTGAAAGTCCAATCAGATAAATTGAGTATTCTCTGCATTTTTCGCAAAGAGCGTTGTAGTCTACATCAACTAAGAAATTAACCTGTGAGACATCAATTACTACAGGTGTGTTTTCATAAATTTCTTTATTAGGAGCAATTTTCTGCTCTAAAACATTTTCAAGTTCTTTTACTGAACCTTCACAAAGAGAAATAGTGTTGAAAGAATAGCCTGTACGCACGATACTTGCGCCGTGATTTAAGGTACTGCTGTTCTGTCCTAGAGACATTATTTAATCCTTGTTGTAACTACAATCTAATTCTTCAAATTTTAGCATATAAGCACTAAAATGTGCGTAAAAGGTTGTCGCACAGCCCACAAAATATGCCGATTTCTTTAAGAAATGACTTATTTTGATATGAAAAGGCATTGTAAAGCGGTAACCGTCATTTAAAAATAAAGATTAAGCTTTGACAAAACGAAGTTGTCAGGGGCTATTTATCATCTAAACGGAGCTAATATGTCTGAGAGATTGGTGTTTGTATACAAGAGTCATAATAAACAGGGCAGATATCTTTACTTAAAAGAAAAGGATGTATTCTCCCATATTCCAGCAGCACTTTTAGATGCCTTTGGCACTCCTGAATTTGTCATGATGTTTGCTTTATCTAAACACAAAACTCTACCAAAGGTTAGTGTAGAAGATCTTGACAAGGCATTAGAAGAAAAAGGTTATTTCTTAAGAATAGATCTTGAGGACGTAGAAGAGAATCTTATCAATCAAGAGCGTAAGTTCAGAGGTATGCCTTTACTTTCAAAAGAAGAGTTATCTGATCTTTTTAAATAGTCTCTGCTTTTTTAAGAAAGTATAAGATGGCAAAAGCAATAAACTAGTTTGCCATCTCCTACCTTACAGTCTTATCAATCAAAAGAAAGTATTTTCCTTTTATTGATCGTATATAAAAGCCTCTTTATGAAGGTTTTTATAAAACTCTCTTTAAAAAATTGCATTTTTTTGCCACTAATTAAGCAGGTGCTTCCAAAACGCATGAGAGTATAGGCATCTTATTTATTTTAATTGCTATAATAAAGGAGATGCCAAATCATGGATAAGATTGTTAATTCAAGAGAGGATTTTATGTTCGTCAATGTTGATAATCACCTCTTCCAAAGAGTAAGAAACTCTGAGTATGTAGATAAGTCAGAGTTAATTACCTTAACAAATAATATTATCAACGCTGAAAAATGTTTTATATGTGTTACCAGACCAAGACGTTTTGGTA
>DKDL01000106.1:0-2657 GCA_002449335.1 Succinatimonas sp. UBA6849
TAATTTACAATAAGATCTTCGGAGTTTTGCTAAATATCTCAGGTAAGAAAAAATATTATTCAGTGGTTTCTGTTTTACCTCCAACAAGATTTGAAAACTCTATGAAGACAAATCTTTTTAAGAAGTTATGCGATCTCCCTTTTTCAAGAAATATGTTGGTAAGTTGTATGTACGATTATTTAGTAGTAGGTTCAGGTTTATACGGTGCAATCTTTGCTCATGAAGCAAAAAAACACGGTAAATCTGTGTTAGTAGTAGAAAAAAGAGCAAACATTGCAGGAAATGTTTATACCGAAAATGTTGAAGGTATAAATGTTCATAAATATGGAGCTCATATCTTCCATACCAATAATAAGAAGGTATGGAACTATATTACTCAATTTGCTGAGTTTAACCGATTTACTAACAGCCCAGTAGCTAATTACAAAGGTGAACTATATTCATTACCATTTAATATGTACACCTTTAATAAGATGTGGGGAGTAGTAACCCCTGAAGAAGCTCTAGCTAAGATCAATGAACAGAGAAAAGAGATTGTATCTGATCCTAAAAATCTTGAAGAGCAGGCAATTTCATTAGTTGGTAGAGATATCTATGAAAAACTAATCAAAGGTTATACTGAAAAACAGTGGGGTAGAGATTGTAAAGAACTACCAGCTTTTATTATTAAAAGATTACCTGTACGTTTAACTTTTGATAACAACTACTTTAATGCTCTATACCAGGGTATTCCTGTTGGAGGTTATACCAAGATGGTAGCAAATCTTTTAGAAGGTATTGAAGTAAGATTAAATACAGATTACTTAAAGAATAAAGATGAGTTAGATAAAATTGCTCATAAAGTAGTTTATACAGGTCCTATTGATGCTTACTTTGATTATAAGTTAGGTACCCTAGAATATCGTTCTGTAAGATTTGAAAATGAGTTATTAGATATTCCAAATTATCAGGGTAATGCTGCTGTAAACTATACAGACAGAGAAACTCCATTTACCAGAATCATCGAACACAAATGGTTTGAATTTGGTAAAGATGAAAATGGTAATGATCTTCCAAAAACTGTAATTAGTAGAGAATACTCATCAGAATGGAAGAAAGGCGATGAGCCTTACTATCCAGTGAATAATGAAAAGAACGGTAAACTATATCTTGAATACAAGAAATTAGCTGATGCAGAGAAAAAAGTAATCTTTGGAGGAAGATTAGGAGAGTACAAATATTACGATATGGATGCTACAATAGCATCAGTATTAGACAAGTGTGAAAAAGAGTTTGAGTAACCAATAAGGATCTTACTCTTTAAAAAGCACTGTAGTAAGAGTCAAAGCATTTAATGATAGTAATGCGATGACAAGATTCAAAACAGTCTACAGTGCTTTTCAGGCTCTTCGTGCATTAAATAATTGAAAGTAGAACACGTTAGAGCCTTAATCTAAGCTACTTTCAGCCCTTTACCACCTCGGTTAGGAAGTGGAATAAAAATATTTGAACATCCAAGTAAGATCATATCGAGCATATTTTGGATGTTTCTAAAGCCATAAGCCTTACGTATAAACAACTTAATCTTGTTGTTTATAGACTCAACTCTAGCATTGCTGAGTTTAGTCTCAATGGTATTGAGGATATGCTCCTCATGTCGCCTAATTTTATAGGCAAGATCTTTAAAAACTTGAATTCTGCTATGAGTAGCTCTCCAAAAGAAAGACTTAAGCTCAGCTTTAGCTTCTTTTAAGTCAGGATACTTTAAAGCAAGCCTTAGTTGTTCTTTTAACTTATAACCACGGAACAGTCTTGGATTGGTATTAGCAATCATTTCAAGTCTGGCAGCCTGGTTAGAAGTAAGGTTCTCAGGAGCCTTACCAAGAGTATAGGTAGAGGTTTTGATGTCTGTAGCTTTCTGTTTAGCTTCATTTAGCTTTTTAGAAGCAGTATCAGTCTTCTTAGGTTTACCTTTCTTACGATTGGTCTCATTAGCTTTGTCTTTATAGATTGAGTAAGCATCTCTCCAAGCTTCTTTACGAAGTTCATCTAAAGCCTCCATAGCCCATGTAACCACATGAAAAGCATCAACACAACGCTTAGCATGAGGTATGTACTTTTGAATACAGGCATCAATCCATTTGGCACCATCACCGGATACTGATTGGATGTTCTTTCTCTGTTCTTCTGTAAGCTCTTCAAAGAACTGACTTAGAACTTCAATGCTGTGTCCTGGTGCACACCATACTACTGCGTTAGTGTCATGGTTAACTACGGTTGTAACATAGTTATGTCCTTTACGATAGCTGGTCTCATCTATACCGATGTTTACCAAACCGTCATATCGTTTCTTGATGTCAGGCTCTAGAACTTCTCTTACTCTTGAGATACACCTCATGATGGTGTGCCAGTCACACCTTAGATATTCAGCAGCTACCTTCTTATTGATATTCATCGCAAGGAATGTAGCTGTCATATCAAAGTCTTTGGTAAACCTTGAGCCAGGATATGACCATGGTACTGATGCTGTCTTAATACCATGCTCTTTACAGCATACTCTTTTAGTAAAGCTATAAAGCTCTACTATGGTTCCACCTAAGTCTAAGGCTCTCCATTTACGGTATACTCGACTCTTGTCATAGACAGGACATCTTTTACCACAAACAGGACAACAGTTT
>DKDL01000106.1:2685-2903 GCA_002449335.1 Succinatimonas sp. UBA6849
GGATGCAGATAAACTCTGAAAGTTGTTACTCCATCAAGATCTGTTTCAAAATCAAATCTATCGATTACGCAGTTATTGACTGATAACAATTTCTTTATTAGAGTATTAGCAGAGACCATTTCTTTTCCTTATTTAGTTTTTGTCGTGATTAACAAAATACAGGATTGAAATTGTCTTTTCAATTCAAGTTTTCAAAGAACTTTTAAGATCATGTTAAA
>DKDL01000106.1:2987-3132 GCA_002449335.1 Succinatimonas sp. UBA6849
GCTTCGTTTTTACCCACAACTAAGTTCGAAACATAAGATAGATTTTATATTTATTTGTTGTTGAGGTTGTATGATCCAATTTTCAGATAATAATTCAAAAGATAGCAATATTTGTAACATATTAGTTGTTGGTAATGGTTATGAT
>DKDL01000067.1:0-4522 GCA_002449335.1 Succinatimonas sp. UBA6849
TCTTGAGAATTACTCTCTGACATAGAATCACACCCTATTTTGTAAATTTAAGCATTCAAATTTGTTTGTAAACGCTTAACCCAAAACTAACATGTAAGAAAATACGACTATTAACCTTTAAAGTCAAAAACAAAATGCCTAAAAATGTCACTTTTTAGTGAAATTTTTTACCATTAATTTGATCAATAAAATTAACAATTAATCTTGACAACACTAGTATGCTGAATACAAACACTACAATTTTATTGTTTAAATTCAGTATCTTAAATGTAAACAATAGCAAAAAAATCAAAAGACTTATCTTTAATACAAAGGCATATATAACCTCATATAAGACAAATCCTGGAGTAAGTTTTGAACTACGGTATCTTCTTTGTAACAGATAATACAGAAGATTTATAAAGAAAAATATAAAGCATCCTTGAGCAAAAGAAAGGAAGTTTATTAAGTAATTTTGATCTGTGAAATATGAAAATAAGAAACAAATAAAAGCAAATAGACCAACTAGTAAAAAGTAAGTTTTTAGAAGTTTTAAGTCCATTTGCATTTAAATTACTCTTTTAATGAAAATAGAGATAAGAAGTGCTCTAATTGATCTTTTGATGAATAAGATAAAGTTATCTTGCCTTTATCTTCATTTGAAGCATTAAACTTAACTTTAACTCCTGATAGGACATTACTAATGTTCTTTTCCCAATCATTAAAGTTAGGATTCTTATAACTCTTATTAGCTTTAGGTGTGTTATCTTCTAAGCCATTTGCTTTTATGTAACTGACTAATTTTTCAGTTTGTCTTACAGTAAGACTGTTCTTAACTACATATTGAGCAGCTTTTAACTGTAATTCTTTATCTTCTAAAGAAAGAATCACTTTTGCATGACCAAGATCTATAAGACCTTCAACAATCATATTTTTGATTTCATCATGCAGATTGTTAATTCTTAAAATGTTAGTTACAGAGCTTCTTGATTTTCCAAGAGTCTTTGCTAATTCTTCTTGAGTTAAATTACATTCATTTAACATCAAAGAAAAAGCATTAGCCATTTCAACTGGATTTAAATCTTCACGCTGAATATTTTCAATAAGAGCAACAGCATAGCCGTTTAATTCAAGATCATCTCTGATTAAACATGGAATTGAAGATAACTGTGCAATTTTGCATGCTCTGTATCTTCTTTCACCACAAATGATCTCATACATCTCATCTTGAGACTTTTTAACTAAAAGTGGCTCTAATAGACCATGTTCTTTAATAGAAGAAGCTAACTCATTTAAAGATTCTTCATCAAAAGCTTTACGAGGCTGATAAACAGATGCTTTTAACTTTTCTATTGGAAGTAAAACAACAGAATTCTCATTTACAGGCAAAGTTGTTGTATTAGCTTCTTGAACAGCTGTTGCTACTTTTACTTCAGTCTCAGCTTGCTCTTTAATCTTATTTCCGCTTAAAAGAAAATCTAGGCCTCTACTTCTATTTAATCCAGCCATTTTTGTACCTACTGTTTATTTGCCTTAGATATAATTTCTGCAGCTAAAGCAAGATATGCTTTTGAGCCAACTGATGATTTATCGTAATACATTGCAGGCTTACCGTAGCTAGGAGCTTCAGCTAATCGTACGTTTCTTGGAATAATAGTTTCGTATACAAGATCACCAAAATTCTTTTTCAATTCGTCAGAAACGTCTGTTGATAGACGATTTCTGTTATCGAACATTGTACGTAAGATACCTTCAATCTTTAATTTTGAATTAACTGCACTTGCTAATTGATCAACTGTCTCAATCAATAAAGTTAAACCTTCTAGAGCAAAATACTCACATTGTAGAGGTACTAAGATTGAATCAGCAGCACAAAGTGCATTTACAGTTAAAATATTTAGAGAAGGAGGACAATCAATCAGCACAAAATCATAGTTATTTTTGATTTTATCTAATGACTTTTTAAGAAAAGATTCTCTTCCAAATTTATCTAATAAACTAACTTCAGCAGCAGTTAAATCCTCATTTGAAGGAATTAAATGAAATCCACCTTCGGTTGTTGTAACTACAGCTTCTTTAATATCAAGACCATCAACTAAAACATTGGTAATAGACTTTTCTAGACCAAATTTTAATACGCCTGAAGCCATAGTAGCGTTACCCTGAGGATCACAGTCAACTACTAGAACCTTTTTCTGCATAGCAGCTAGTGAAGCTGCTAAGTTAACGCAAGTGGTTGTCTTTCCTACACCACCTTTCTGATTTGCAATTGCAATTACTTTAGTCAATTTCTATTCCTTTCTAATCTTTTATTCTCATTATCACTGCTTGTCTTTTAGCATCTAAGGAAGGAACTTTTAATTCAATTATCTCTTCAATAGTGGTATTTTCATCAATTTGATCTAATTCATCGTGTTCTAAATTAGCCTTCATTGCTATAAAAACACCATCTTTAGAAATTAGATCCTTACACCACTCTATAATCTTGCATAAAGGTGCAAAAGCTCTACTTAAAATACAATCGAACTTTTTATCTAGTTCTATATTTTCACAACGATCGTTGATAATGGAAATATTGTTTAAATTTAATGAAACCATTGCTGTTCTAACAAAAGACAACTTCTTAGCAATAGAATCAATCAAAGTAAAATGTTTATCAGGGTTTAGTATAGCAAGAACCAAACCAGGAAAACCTGCGCCTGTTCCCACATCAGCAATGTTATCTCCTCTGTCTTTGATTAAAGGAGAAACAACAGCACTATCTAGAATATGTAATACAACCATCTGCATAGGATCTCTAATTGCAGTTAGATTTAAGGCTTTATTCCATTTTTCTAACAAAACAACTAAAGTTGCCATTTTATCAAGTTGCTCTTGGCTACATGATATATCAGTCTGAGAGATCAAAGACTCTATTTTGTGTAGGATTTCAGACTTATCTACAACAGATGGTTTATTTCTCATTTTTTACCTTAATTTTTGCCAAGTAAGTTCATCTTCTTTAAGTGAACTAACAGAATTGATATAGCAGCAGGAGTAATACCTGAAATACGAGATGCCATACCAATAGTTTCTGGTTTGTACTCATTTAATTTTTGAGCAACTTCGTTTGATAATGACTTGATCTGTTTGTAATCAAAATTCATTGGAAGTAGAGTCTGCTCATTTACAACTTTCTTCTTAATATCATCAAGTTCTCTTTGCAGATAGCCTTGATATTTTACTTGAATTTCAACCTGTTCTACAGACTGTTCTTTTGTTGCAATTGGTTCTAATTTAGAAGCTTCAATCAGACCATTTAGTTTAACCTCAGGTCTTCTTAAGATCTCTTCTAAAGTTTGTTCTTGTGAAAGAGGTGTATTTAAGATCTTACTGATATCCTTACCCATATCTGAAGATGGTTTTACAGATGTTTCTCTTAAACGAGCCTTTTCTTTTTCAATCTGATTTTGTTTATCTTCAAACTGCTTCCATCTCTCATCAGAGATAATACCTAATTCTCTTGCCTTAGGTGTTAATCTGATATCAGCATTATCTTCACGTAAAATCAGTCTATATTCAGCTCTTGAAGTAAACATTCTGTAAGGCTCTTTAGTACCTAAAGTACATAAATCATCCATTAGAACACCTACATAAGCTTCATTTCTTCTTGGGAACCAAGGTTTCTGTCCTTTCACATATAAGCCAGCATTAATACCAGCTAATAAACCTTGAGCAGCGGCCTCTTCGTAACCTGTAGTGCCGTTAATCTGACCTGCTAAGAACAGACCTGGTACTTTTTTAGACTGCATTGATACAGATAACTCTCTTGGATCATAGAAATCATACTCAATTGCATAACCAGGTCTTGCAATAATTGCATTCTCTAAACCTTCAATTGAGTGGATAAAGTTTTCCTGAACATCAAAAGGTAAAGAAGTTGAAATTCCATTTGGATACACCAAAGGTGAAGTTAAGCCTTCAGGTTCAATGAATACCTGATGAGAAGTTCTATCAGGATATCTTACGATCTTATCTTCAATTGATGGACAATAACGAGGACCAACAGAATGAATTACACCTGAATATAGAGGACTTCTATCTAAACCACCTCTAATGATCTCATGAGTTTTTTCATTAGTTTTTGTAATGTAGCAAGGTACCTGAGTAGGATGAACCTTATCTTCATTTAAATATGAAAATGCTGGCTGTGGATACTCTGGCTCTTGCTTAGTCATCTTTGAATAATCGATAGAGCTTGCAACAATACGAGCAGGGGTACCAGTCTTTAATCTACCTACTTTTAATCCTAAATTCTTTAAGTTTTCTGCTAACCTAATGGAAGCTGGATCTCCAACTCTACCACCAGAATAATGATCTAAACCAATATGGATCAAACCGTTTAAGAAGGTACCGGCACAAATTACAACTGCTTTAGAATAAAACTCTATACCAGCAGCTGTCTTTACACCACAAACTGTATTGTCTTTGTAGATGATCTCGGTAGCTGGTTGCTGAAATATAGTTAAATAATCGTAATTCCAAAGAGTCTTTCTCATTACCT
>DKDL01000067.1:4577-4940 GCA_002449335.1 Succinatimonas sp. UBA6849
CTCTTTATATAGATGACGATCAGTCTGAGCTCTTGTAGCTCTTACAGCAGGACCTTTAGATGAATTTAAAGTTCTAAATTGAATACCAGCCTTATCAATTGCACCAGGACATACTCCACCCATAGCATCAATTTCTTTGATCAGATGGCCTTTACCAATACCACCAAAAGCAGGGTTACAAGACATTTCTCCCACTGTTTCTAGATTATGGGTTAAAAGCAGAGTTTTACATTTCATTCTTGCACTTGCAGCTGCTGCTTCAATACCTGCGTGTCCAGCACCAATAACAATTACATCAAAATTTCTAAAGCTATTCATTTTTTTATTAAATCCATCTATAGATCTTGAAGTTCAATTTTATGG
>DKDL01000067.1:4965-18486 GCA_002449335.1 Succinatimonas sp. UBA6849
TCTGAATAAGAGCTTTTCCACAAAATTTGGCTGTCAATAATAAATAATAAGTAAATATTAATTTATTAATATATATATCTTATTATTCTTATTATTAGTAACAAAAAAATTGTTAAAAACTAAATTTTTTGTTTATTTTCAATTTGTTACTAACAGTTTTATATCTTAAAAAAGTTGTTAAATAGTATGGAAAACTTGTTGAAAAGTGGTTAGTTATCAACAGTCTAAAAATTATACCGTTTACATTTCAAAGTTATCAATAGGTTTTCAACAACTTTTACCGATGTTTTCAACAGTTTTTTAACAGCCTATATTTTACAAAATACAGGCATCTAAATCTAAATAATGTTTTTTATTTTTTAGGATGTTTTTGCTAATAAAAAAATAATTAATGTCCAAATTGGATCACACTTTTTTATAAGTTATAAATAATTATTTGAAAATTAAGAAAATTATTTGATATAAGCTATGCCTATAACTTCATATAAAAAAATTGTATTTGTAATTAAACGTGATTTATTTGAGAATAAGCCATGTTCTTAAAGAACATAACTATAAATAAATACAAACACATATATATTTTTTTAGGGATTATATTTATGAAAAAGTCATTATTAGCATTAGCTGTAGTATTTGCAGCTTCTTCAGCAACTGCTTCAGCAGCTACTGTATACGATAAAGATGGTACAACCTTATCTGTAGGTGGTCGTGTTCAGTCAGTTTTATTTAATGGTTTCTATAAAAAGGCTGGCGAGAAGGATGCTTCATTAGTTAATTCATCACGTTTTAGCATTGCCGGTAACACCAAGGTTAACGATTACTTATCAGTATTAGCATTCTCAGAGTGGGATATGGCTGATGGTAATAAACAGACAGGTGACAAGCTGTTATCAAGAGAGCAGTATGTAGGTGCTGACTTTGGTTCTTTCGGTAAGGTAATTGCTGGTAAGACTCTTGATTCAACAAGACAGGTAATGGCTGCAACCGATATTTTTGAATATGTTGATGTTCAGAATGATACTGGTATCAACGGTGATAGACGTAATGGTTTATTCCGTTATGACTATAACAACAACGGTTTATTTGCATCAGCAACTTTTGAAACAGCAGGTGATGATCAGAAAATTTTTGGACAAAAATACAATGTTCAGAATGGTTATGCTGTAGCTTTTGGTTATACTTTTGATAATGTAGTATTTGGACCTTTATCAATCAAAGCAGGCTATAATTTCATCAACGGTCAGAATGATGATGGTTTCACAAATGGATTTGATAATGCAAAGAATTTTGCAACATCTATTGCTTGGGGTTCATCAAGTGATGGCCTTTATTTAGCTGCTTTATACTATTCACAGAAAGTTAAGTACTTAGAAGCTTCTGTTTCTGGTGTTCATGGTAACGCTGACAACTTTGATAGAAAAGGTTATGAATTTACAGCTGGTTATGGCTTTGACAATGGTATTGGAGTTTACACCGGTTATCAGACACAGCAGTTAAAGTATAAGTACTATGGTTACACTGAGAAGGATAACTACGATTTAAGAAGAGTTCCTGTTCAGGTTAAGTATACTTACAACCCTAACTTCAAGGTATGGGCAGAAGCTGAGTTTGACGCAAATTCAGATGATAAGTATGGTTCAGCTGAGTTACGCGGTACAGAGTTCAATGTTGGTGCTCGTTACACCTTCTAATCTGTCTTAATAGATAAAAGTAAAGGAAGTCTTTTTGGCTTCCTTTATTTTTTGATTCTAAAAAGAGCAAAAAAAAACGGCATTCATACAAATGAAGCCGTTTTTTTATGAGCGATAGTTAATTAAACACGCTTCTTGAACTCGTTGGTACGAGTATCGATTTCGATCTTGTCGCCAATGTTTACGAAATCAGGTACTGAAATTACATAACCAGTACCAGCTAAACGTGCTGGTTTTACAACTTTACCTGAGGTATCACCCTTAACTGCAGGCTCGGTGTACTCTACTTCACGAACGATGGTGATAGGTAACTCAACAGAGATTGCCTTACCGTTGTAGAAAGTAACCTGGCAAACGTCTTCCATACCGTCGATTAAGTAATTTAAAACGTCACCCATGTTGTCTTTTTCGATTTCGTACTGGTTGAACTCTTCGTCCATGAATACGTATAGAGGATCACCATAGTATGAGTATGTGCAATCCTTGTGCTCTAAGATAACGTCATCTAAACGATCATCAGCACGGAATACAGTCTCAGTACCGCCGTTTGAAAGAAGGTTCTTTAACTTCATCTTAACAACAGCTGCGTTACGACCTGATTTGCTGTACTCAGCCTTCTGAACAACCATTGGGTTGCCGTTTAACATAATTACGTTGCCAGTACGGATTTCTTGAGCTAACTTCATTGTAAAAACCTTTAACGTTATAAAAAGAAATTTAGGCAAGATCTATGTCTTAGCCATTCAAAACAATATACATGTGTATTGTTAGGATGCCTTATCTGACCATTGCCTATATAAAACTGCCTGTATAAAACTGTATAGTATGATAAGCACAGTCTTATCTGAAAAGAACATCTCTATTTACCTAAAAAGGTAAATTTAACGTACTATTTTAACAGATCTATGGATTTATTAATCAAGAAAATTGATTTTTTTCTCTGATAAACGCCAAAAGATTATCTGTTAGAGAGCCTAAAGATAACAAGTGATCTCTCCATTCTTCAGATAGATGTTTCCATTTTTCTATAAACGAATAAATATCAAAATCAACAATGTAATCTGATGCTCCGTTATAACTTAATGTAAGTTGTCTTAGAATTTCTACTGATTTCTTATCAGTACAAAACTCATTCATTCTGTCAAAAAGAGCATTGATTTTTTCAATATGGGCATTTTCTTCTTGAGGATAGATATGCCATAAAAAAGGATTACCTGTAAGCATTGCTCTTACAATTGAATCTTCACCTCTTACTAGATTTATGTATGAACCTATTAGAAGAGAGTCGTATTCATCCTGATCTACCATTGGAGATACTTTTATGATTAAGTTGTTTAACCTATATGTATCTCCAACACTTAAGTTAAGATTTAAGAGATTATTTATGTTGTTAAGAGGTTTTCCTTCAAAAACAATAACGGTTAAAGAAGAGTTTTGATTTTTTGCAAAATTTGTAAGATTTTTTAATAAGTGGGTAATTTTTGAATTTTCATAACTGAATAGAGTTACGTAACTGTCTTTAATATTGTTCTTATCTTTTGACTTATTGTTTAAAAACTCAGATTTTTCTTTAATCTTTTGTAAAAAGGTATTTTCTATTACCAATCCACCTGTGCTGCTTGTAAAACCAGGAAAGAAAAAGTAACTTTCTATACCATCTGAATAAGATGGCAATTTATGACAGTCATCAGCAAATGGTTCTGCTGTGAGATATTCAAGGTTTATTACAAGAGCTTTATTCTTTTTGATATTTGAATAAATGTAATCAGGAAGTCTTACAGAAAAGGCTTGTATAACAGTATCTTTAAGCTCTACGTTATCTCCTTTTTTAGGCCATAAAGAGATATTTAGAGATTGATTATTTGTGTCATCTTTTTTGATAATTTTTTTTATAGCTTCAAGATCGTTACAAAATAAATTAACTAGTTCCTTTTTATTGCACAGATCTCTACCTAATCGCAAACAGACGCCTGCATCTCCAAAATTATCTATTACATCGCAGAAAATATTAATCATTTTTTATCTTATATAAGCTCTTTATTTTTATCGGTTTATTTTGATGTCAATACCATTTTTAGTGAATTGTTTTATTAGTTTTACAAAATGAGCTGTCAAGCTAATTTGAGAAAATATAAAAAATTTTAATGTTGAATTAGATTACTCTATTGTACATAATATAACGCAGTTACATATCAATTTAACCATCTGATTTATATAGAAAAAATATAACTATATAATATTAAATAAAAAAATTCTGGACTAAAAATGATTAGATTTATTGTTAAGAGAGACGGTCGAAAAGTGTCCTTTAATGAGGACAAAATATCCAATGCAATAAGAAAAGCTCTTATTTCAGCACACCCTGATGATAAATCCACTTCTCAATATGAAGAAGATTTGGTCGAGAAGTTAACTAGACGTGTCGTTTCAGACATCGAAAAACAGAATTTAGAAGAGCCTTCTGTAGAAAACACTCAGGACATTATTGAGAAAGTTTTAATTCAGGAAGGTATGGCTTCAGAGGCAAAGAATTTCATTCTTTACCGTCAGAATAGAACTAATGTAAGAAATTACAACACTGATTTAACTAAGATCTATCGTGACTTAACTTCAAAGAGCACTGCAGATATGGATTTAAAGCGTGAAAACGCTAATATCGATGCTAATGCTCCTATGGGCTTAATGTTACGCTTTGGTTCTGAAGGTTCAAAAGACTACGTTAGAAGATACGTTTTAAGACCAGAGCACTCTATTGCTCATTCACGTGGTGATATTCATATTCACGACTTAGACTTCTACATGCTGACCATCAACTGCTGTCAGATCGGTTTAAAAGATCTATTCAAGCGTGGATTTAGCACTGGTCATGGTTTCTTACGTGAGCCTCAGTCTATTCAGTCAGCTGCTGCTTTATGTTGTATTGCTATTCAGTCTAATCAGAATGATATGCATGGCGGTCAGTCAATTCCTTTATTTGAGTACGATTTAGCTCCATATGTTGCTATTTCTTATTCAAAACACTTATGTAAAGTAATCTGCATTTGCTTAAGAAATGACGAAGCTGATGTATCTGAAGTTAAGGAATACTGCAAAGAGCTGTATGACAAGTATGACACTTGCCTATCCGATGAAGTTCAGGCTCTAATCAAAGCTAAAGTATTAGAAGTTTTAAAGAAATATGATACTGATGAGTTGGATGTAACTAAGAATATTGATTACATCATGTCAGAAGCTATTAAGTTAACTGAGCGTGAAACTTATCAGGCTATGGAAGCTTTAATCCATAACTTAAACTCAATGCAATCTAGAGCTGGTGCTCAGGTTCCATTCTCATCAATCAACTACGGTACAGGTACTCAACCTGAACACAGAATGATTATGAAGAATGTTTTACTTGCTACTGATGCTGGTTTAGGTGGTGGTGAAACTCCTATTTTCCCAGTACAGATCTTCAAAGTAAAAGATGGCATCAATACAAAGAAAGGTGATCCAAACTATGATCTGTTTGAGTTAGCATGTAAGGTTTCAGCAAAGAGATTGTTCCCTAACTTCTCATTCTTAGATGCTCCTTACAATGCTCAGTACTACAAACCAGGTCATCCTGAGACTGAAGTTGCTCTAATGGGTTGCCGTACTCGAGTAGTATCAAACTATTATGATAAGACTAAGGAAATTATTCCTGGTCGTGGAAATCTGTCATTCACAACTATCAATTTACCAAGACTTGCAATTGAAGCCCATGGTTCTATCAGCAAGTTCTTCGAATCATTAGATAAAATGATTTACATGGTATTTGACCAGTTAATGGATCGTTTTGAAATCATCGCTAAAAAGCAGGTTTTAAATTATCCTTTCTTAATGGGTCAGGGCGTTTGGGTTGATTCTGATAGATTAAATCCAGAAGATACCATTGAAGATGTTATCAAGAACGGTACTATGTCAGTTGGCTTTATCGGTTTAGCTGAGTGCTTGGTAGCTTTAATCGGTAAACACCATGGTGAAAGCAAAGAAGCTTTTGACTTAGGTTATAAGATTATTAAACACATGAGAGATTTAACTGACAAACACACAGTTGATACTGGTTTGAATTTCTCATTGTTCTCAACTCCTGCAGAAGGTCTATCAGGTAGATTCGTTAAGATCGATAAGAGATTATATGGTTCTATTCCTGGAGTAACAGATCGTGAATACTATACAAACAGCTTCCACGTTCCTGTTTATTATGAAATCTCTGCTGCTGATAAGATTAAGACTGAAGGTCCTTTCCATGCTTTATGTAATGCAGGTTCTATCTCATACGTAGAAATGGACGGTGACTTAACTAAGAATGTTGAAGCATTCAAGAATGTAATCTTATACATGAAAGAGTGTGGTGTAGGTTACGGTTCAATTAACCACCCTGTAGATCGTTGTCCTGTATGTAACTATGTTGGTATCATCGGTGACGTTTGCCCAAGATGTGGACGTAAAGATGGTGAGGGCGTAAGCATTGAGCGCTTAAGAAAGCTTGGTGTTGGTTGTATCTGCACTGGTTAGCAGTTATCTAATTTAAATAAGCCTTCATGACATTTACTTGTTGTGAAGGTTTTCTATAACCCAAATATTCAAAACAACTTACAAAATATTATTATTATTTTAGGAGAATGATTGGTATGCAAACTAGACTACATGCAAAGAATGGTGTCGTAGGAGAAGGTGTTAAGTTCGAGAGAATCAGAAGAGTTACTGGTTATCTTGTAGGTACCTTAGATCGCTTTAATGATGGCAAGAGAGCCGAAGAAAGAGATCGTGTTAAGCATATGTCTGTATAAGTTAAGATGGACGATATAGATTTATCTGTATTAGATAATACAACCTTAAGAATCGCAGGAGCCGTCAAAGAATCTATTGTTGACGGTCCTGGTATAAGGTATGTTATTTTCACTCAGGGATGTCCTTTTCATTGCAAAGGTTGCCATAATGAACAGGCTCAACCATTAAATGGTGGAATGGATGTCTCTTTAAGAGTTCTTTATGAAGAATTTTGCTCTAACCCTTTAGTTACTGGTGTAACTTTTTCAGGTGGTGAGCCATTCATTCAAGCCAAATCTTTGGCAGTTCTTGCCAATGTCTTAAGAAAGAAAAACTATTCAATTTGGGCTTATTCTGGTTTTACTTTTGATAAACTAGAGAGTGACCCTATCAGAAGACAGTTACTTGAACTTGTCGATGTAGTTGTTGATGGTCCTTTTGTGATGTCTAAAAAGTCATTAGAATTAGATTTTAGAGGATCTTCAAATCAAAGAATTATCAATGTTCAAGAATCATTAAAACAGCATAAAGTTGTTTTAATGGAAGGATACAAATAACTTAAATTGCATAAGACAGTTGTGTGTAGATCCTGTGATTTAGCAGTTTCTATCACTCAAATTAAAAAGCATTATGATTGCATCTGCCCTAGATGTGGTCGAAAGTTATTGTCTAATAGTTTTGTAAAAGAAGGCGACGTTGCTATTGTGGCATTTGCCGCCTTGATCTTTTTATTTATCAGCATTATCGAGCCTTTCATGTCCATATCAGCTATGGGAACAGGGGCAGCGATGTCTTTAAATTCCATTGTTTCTATTCTGAATAAACAATGGGGTTTGTTACTTTATGTATTTCTGTTTTTTACATTTTTTGCACCAGTATCAGTACTATCAATCATTGTATTTATAGGTGGATTTAGGGTTAAACCTAATGTCTTTTTAGCAAAGTTCTATCAATTCAATCATGGTATGTGTATGGTAGATGTCTTTGTTTTAGGTATTGTAGTAAGTTTGATTAAGCTTACAGCTTTAGCTGATGTTACCTTTTATGTTGGTTTTTATACGACTTTTGTCTTTTCTGTTTTAATGATATGGTGTTGCCTTAAATTCAATCCTTCAACACTATGGGAAAAAATCAAAGTTCAGTCCAGATTAGATCTTGTAGCTGGAAAATCAGCTATGAGCCAATCATATAAAGTCTGTCATGAGTGTGGTTATGTATTTAAAGCAAATCATGATGTTGATCTTTGTCCTAGGTGCCAGAGTAAAGTCTCTTACAGGCGAAAAAACTGTATTTCTAAGAGTTTAGCTTTATTGTTATCTGCTCTTATTCTTTATTTGCCTTCTAATTTGTATCCTGTGATGTACACAGAATTTATTGGATCAAATACTGGTTCAAATATTATTGAAGGCGTGATTGCAATGTGGCAAATGAACTCTTATTTTGTATCATTTGTAATTCTATTAGCCTCAATTTTTATTCCTGCTTTTAAGATTTGTTCAATGCTATTTATCTTATATGCAACCAAATATTCAAAAATTGTGGTAAATAAGAGAGTAAGCAGGCTATATAGATTTGTTCTTTTTATTGGAAGATGGTCTTTAATTGATGTATACGTAGTTATCATCATGTCTTCTATTGTCAAAATTGGTAATCTTTTAGATATAGAACCTGGTTTTGCTATCATTTGTTTCTGTAGTGTGGTTATTATTACTGTATTTTCAGCTGAAGCATTTGATGAAAGACTGATTTGGAATAAGGAATAATTATGGATGAGATTAAAACTGCAAAATTAAGGAAACACAAAATCTCGCTATATTGGTTAGTTCCTATTATTGCTTTAATAATTACTATCCTCCTTGTGTGGGAGAATTCCTTTAATAAAGGACCTTTGGTTTTACTTCACATGGATGATGCTTCAGGTATTGAAGCTGGTAAAACTGTAGTTAAGTTCAGATCAGTTGATGTAGGTGTTGTTGAATCTGTTTCTTTGTCTAAAGATTTTTCAGGCGCTGTTGCTAAAATTAGAATGTACAGTGATACTGATGATCTCTTAAATGAGGATTCACTGTTTTGGATTGTAAAACCAAGAATCCAATCTCACAGTATTACAGGTCTAGAAACCATCCTGTCAGGTTCATATATTCAGATTTATAAAGGTAAGTCTGATAAGTATTCCACTGAATTTGTTTCCTTAAAGGATGTTCCTTTAGGATTAGACGAACATGGTATTCCAATTAAACTTTTTGGTCATACTACAGGTGTTATTCCTAATGGTACTCAGATAAACTACAAAGGCTTTAATATTGGTATTGTTGTAAGTTCTACTTATGATATTGATAAAGATGATGTTATCTATAACGCTCTTATAAAGAAATCTTATTCACAGTTAGTTAATTCAAATTCTGTCTTTTGGGTAGATTCAGGAGTCGATTTTAGTCTTACTCCATCAGGTGTTAACTTTAGTGTTCCTAATTTAGAGAACATTATTTCAGGTAGCATCAATGTAAATCAGTTTACAAGTGAAAAGGGAACTCCTATAAAGCCCAATGATTCTTTTGATGTCTATAAAGATAAAGTTACTGCAAAATATGAGAACTTAAAAGATAATCCTAAGTTTGTAGTTTTAATTGATAATGATATTAAAAACATCAAAGTTGGAAGTAAGGTTAACTTTAGAGGTTTAGATATAGGTCAGGTAATTAAGATGCCTTGGTATAAGAATGATGCTGAGGTTTTTGATTATAAAAATAAGATCCCTGCTTTAATTGTTTTAGATACAGATAAAGAAAGCTCTGTAAAAGCTAAAACAGTCTTTTCTAAAAACTTAAAAAATAATACTCTGTGTGCACAAATTGATAATGCAATCCTTATTGCTCCTGGCAATGTCATCAAATTAACTATCGATCCTCACAATAAGTGCCACACCAAGAACAACTCCTACAGAGATGTTGCTGTAATTCCTTTAGTTAAAAAGGGTGATATGGTAAGCGAATTACAGTTATTTGCTAAAAAGTTAAACTCTCTTGATTTAAATGGTGTTACCAATAACTTAAACTCTGCTCTTTTAAGCTTAGATAAGACCTTAAAATCAGTTAAAGGCGTAACTGACTCTGTTAACAAGAATCATACTTTAGAGAATCTAAACAAAGTCTTAGATAGTTATAATCAGAATTCTGAACTGTATAAATCTTTATTGGATGTTTCTAATAAGTTAAATCAGTCTTTAAATGAGCTAAATCCAACTATTAAGAAGGTCGGGCAGAAGAGTAATTCTTTAGTTTTCTCATCTGATGAAAAAGACATCGAACCTAAGGTATCTAAGAGGTAAAAAATGAGAAGAAGTTGTCTGTTAGTTATTACCTCAGCATTGTTATGTTCAATGCTATGTGCTTGTACAGCCTCTCAGGTAAGTTATGATAGGTATTCTTTAACTGAGAATATAAGTTCATCGTCTTTTATTGTTAAAAGAAATCTTAATCTGGAGCTAAATGAAGTTTTAAATGACGGTGGAATTGTGATTAAAACTTCTGATGTAAGTTTACAGTCAGCTAATAATCATCGTTGGGCTTCAGATTTAAAAGAACAACTAAGAGTTCTTTTAAATGACACTCTTAATAAAGAGAATATAAGTAACGATCTTTCATTAAATGTCTACGTAAGCAAGTTCTATGGCACCACAGACGGCCATTGCATAATAGATATGAGTATTGATTCATTTAGTAATGAAAAAGCTCTGTATTCAAAGAATTACAGCTTTAATAGATTACAAAATAAAGATGGCTACCAGTCTTTAGTTGATACTTTAAAGAGTGGATTTGAATCATTGAGTGAAGAGATTGCCAATGATTTAAAAGAAATTAATTAAGATTGTAATTTAGGTAGTCATAAGAACTATGACTACCCTTTGAGAATACTTAAGAAGGTTATTTACCAATACAGAAAGTACTGAATATCTTACCTAAGATATCATCAGATGTTACTTTACCTGTGATTTCACCTAAATGATCTTGAGCTTCTTTAATCTCTTGAGCACATAACACTAAATCACCTGTTTTAATGATTTCAATAGCATTTTTTATATGCTTATATGAGTTTTCTAGCTCTGTCAGATGTCTTCTTCTGGCAATGAACATTCCTTCAACAGGCATAATCTGCAGCAGATTTGCTAGTTTCTTTTTTAGTTCATCTAAACCATCTTCATTCTTAGTTGATGATGTGACCCGATTGAATGATTTAAAAGGTTCTTTTGATAAGAGTTCTTTTACTTCATCACAGGTACCTTTATCAGACTTAGACACTACAACTAAGATCCTGTTTTCATTAGTTTCAAATTCTTTTACTTTTTGAAGAGTTTCTAACGCATCTGTTGGAATAGTTGAGCCATCTAACATAAAGATCACAAGATCAGCTTTCTTTAATTCCTCGATAGCTTTTTTGATACCTATAGCTTCAATTTCATCTGAAGGAGTATCCCTAATACCTGCTGTATCTGTAATGACAACAGGAACACCTTCAATTTCAATTTGAGCTGTAAGAACATCTCTGGTAGTACCAGGAATATTTGTAACAATAGCTTTATCAGAACCAGCCAGTGCATTTAACAAACTTGATTTACCTGCATTTGGAGCACCTGCTAAAACAATTCTTGCGCCTTCATTAAGCTTTACGCCTTGATTAGCGATCTTTAAGGTTTTAGCTGCTAATTGCTCGATATCATTTAATGCAAGATCTGTTTTACCTGATTCGAAGAAATCTTCATGTTCTTCCGGAAAATCTAAGCAAGCCTCAAGTCTTACTCTAAAGTTTGTAATTTGTTCTGACAGAGAATTTAAATTAGCAGAAAAAGCTCCCTCTAATGAAGCTAAAGCTGCTTTTGCTGCACTTTGAGAGCCTGCTGAAATTAGATCTTCAACTGCCTCAGCAGCAGTTAAGTCCATCTTATTATTTAAAAATGCTCTTTTAGTGAATTCACCTGGTTCCGCCTGTCTAACACCATCTATACTCAGAACAGCGTTTAAAACTCTTTGAGGAGCAATATTACCGCCGTGTCCTTGTAATTCGATGACATCTTCGCCAGTGTATGAATTAGGTGAAGCAAAATACAAAAGCACGCCTTCGTCTATTACTTCATCATTTAATTTAAATTGTTTGAAATAAGCCTGTCGTGCTTTTGGTGTGATATTAGTTAGTGTTTTTGCTACTGTTAAAGCCTGAGGACCAGAAACTCTCACAATAGCAATGCCCCCCCTGCCATGAGGGGTAGCGATTGCTGCAATAGTATCTTCGATTGTAGACATGAATTATTTCTTTGCGACTGGAGCTTTCTTCAAGCTTAATCCACGCTTCTCTAAAGATCTAAAAATAATGAACTGCTGGAAAATTGTGAAGCTGTTTGAAACTAACCAGTACAGTGTTAAACCAGCTGGGAATGTACAGAACATGAATGTAAATACAAAAGGCATTGCCATGAACACTTTCTTCTGGATTGGATCAGTAATAGGTGTAGGTGACATCTTCTGTAATAAGAACATTGAGATACCGTACAGAATAGGTAAAACGAAGTAAGGATCTTTTACAGACAAGTCAGTGATCCATAAAATGAAGCTAGACTGTCTTAATTCTGTAGACTCCATTAAGGTCCAGTATAAAGCAATGAAGATAGGCATCTGAATTAAAAGTGGTAGACAGCCACCTAAAGGATTCACCTTCTCAGCTTTGTACAGTTTCATGGTTTCAGCACCAATCTTCTGTCTGTCGTCCTTATAACGCTCTTTGATCTCCATTAACTTAGGCTGTAGCAATCTCATCTTTGCCATTGAGGTGTACTGAGCCTTTGTTAGAGGGAACATCACGCTTCTTACAATCAGAGTTAGAACGATAATTGAGAAACCCCAGTTACCGATTAAAGAGTGAATGAAGTTTAGGATCTTAAATAATGGAATTGAGATGAACCATAACCAACCGTAATCAACGGTTAAGTCTAAGTTATTTGCAACAGCTGACATTGCATCCTGGTTCTTAGGACCAACCCATAGTTTTGCTGATAATGTCTTTTCGCTGTCAGCTTTAACAACAGTGTTTTGAGTTCTAATACCGATGATTGCTGCTGTATTCTTTTCAGCTGCACCTGAGTAGATAACGTTTGATGAATCGTTATCGCCGTTTACCCAAGCTGAAACGAAGTAGTGCTGAATCATAGCAACCCAGCCAGATTTTGTTGATACGTTGTATTTATTATCTTCAATAATCTTATCTAAAGTAGCCTTTTCGTATCTGCTGTTGTCTGATGAGTAAGCAGTACCTCTATAAGCACTTGCTACCATACCAAAGCTTGAATTGCTCTTTAAGTATGAATCATCTTCAGACTGCTTTAACTGACCATACATGCATAGATTTAAATCTTTATTGCTGTTGTTTAAGATGTCATATTTAACATTTACAACATATGAATCTCTGTCAACGGTGAAAGTCTTAACGTATGTAACATTGTCTTTTTCATACTTTAAAACTGCTTCTACGCTATTTTCGCCGTCTTTGATGGTGTATTCAGTCTTATCTGATACGTATTCAGGTCTTGATAGGTTATCGATACCATCTTTGCCTGCTAAACCACTTTGTGCTTGGTAGATAAACTGTGGAGTAGTCATTAACAGATGGAATGGATCGTTTTTATCCTGTTCCTGTTTAATCTTAAGTAACTTTGCATCGACAATGTCACCACCTTGAAGATTGATGGTGAGCTCAAGGTTGTCACTTACTAGTTTTATAACCTTACCAACAGCAGTATTAGAATTGATTTCCTGAGACTGCTGAATTGCTGCCTGCTCTAATGCTTTTTGATCATTAGCTTTGTCTGAATTCCAATCCCAGAATAGAAACATAGCTGCGCATAGTAACAGAATAAATATAAGATTTCTTTGTTGTTCCATTTGGATAACCTTAAAGGCGATTACTTTACTTTTTTAGGTACAGGATCATACCCACCAGGGTTTAAAGGATGACAGCGACAGATCCTTTTAAAACCAAGATAGATTCCTTT
>DKDL01000067.1:18519-19783 GCA_002449335.1 Succinatimonas sp. UBA6849
GCCCCATTCTCTAATTGCTTCAAGAGTGTATTGTGAACAGCTAGGGTAAAAACGGCAATGCTGTCCTAGAATAGGACTAATGAAGATTTGATAGAAGCGGATCATTAAGATCGCTATTTTTCCAAACGGTGAGATATTTGTTGCCATAATCGTTTAAATATAGCACTTAGTTCAGAATTGCTGATACCTTCTATCTTTGGTCTTGCGATAACAACAAGATCAATATTTTGAAGAGAATGTTGATTTAATCTGAAAGTCTCTCTGGCAATACGTTTAACACGATTTCGCCAAACAGCTCTTTTTAAAACTTTTTTAGGTATAACCAAGCCGAGCCTAGAACACTGAGATTCGTTGTTTTTGCGAGCAAGAACAAGCACCCCAGTAGCGCTGGCGCGGACAGGGTTTGCGAATACCTTATCGTATTCCTCGGTTGACAGTATTCTGACAGACCGAGGAAAGGTATTATTAGCCATTAACGGTTGTTAAACGCTTACGACCCTTGGCACGGCGACGGGAAAGAACTTTACGACCGTCAGCAGTACGCATACGTACACGGAAACCGTGGGTGCGCTTACGCTTAGTTACGTTTGGCTGGAAAGTACGCTTCATTTGAAACTCCAACGACGGTACTACCGCCTAATTACACGGTGAATATATTAATAGCGAAATTTCACTATTAATTCAAAGTACGACATTTTACATTGTAAATGCTATTAAGGTCAACACCGTTTTTGTGCTAAAATAGCGTGTTACTATTTTTAAACAATTAATATTGATTAATCATCTATTAATATAACTATAAAAAGGCCCTTTTATGGATTTGGTTCGAGTCTGGAAAGACGCTATTGCTAATGTTATTAGTAAGCTCACTGATTTAAAAGAAAAGAGTGTAGTTATGTGCATCGAAAATCAGTGTTCTTTCGAAGTTTCTGGTAATAACATTGTTTTTGTATGCAATAACGACTTAGCATCAAAAATGTTACCAATGTACGTATCCCAGTTGTTTATTGAAATTACTAAACTTCTGGGTGTTGAAAATTATGGTCTGCAAATGACCATGGCTGGTAATAGACCAAGTCAGGAGCAACCTCAAATGGGAGCTTCTACTCCTTTTGGTAATTCTGCTTATCCACAGCAACAGAATCAGTACATTAATGATAATTATCAGAATTCAACTAATACTGGAGCACCTGTTGCTTCTATGAATTCTCAGTACTCATATTCTGCTATGGCACCTCAATCAGTAAATTCTCAACCAGTTAAC
>DKDL01000018.1:0-4716 GCA_002449335.1 Succinatimonas sp. UBA6849
TAAAAACACGTAACTATGGCAACATCTTACCTAAAAGGAATAAGCTATTAAGAATTGCAGCAGTCTTTAATGCAGATCCTAAAGTAAGAGCTTTTACCCAATATAAAATTGTTCAGTAATTTCTCTCTATCTCCTCTTTATATGAAAGATCTGAAGCTCTCAGATCTTTTCTTTTCCCAACAATAACCTTACTGCTTTATTTTGATGCATTATTTTTGTGATTTTGCGTTCTAATTATGTGCATGCACAATAATTACGCTTTATTCTTGGGCAAATAGCTTTTCTTTGTTGATACAGAAATTTTGAAATCGTATCTTGTAACAAAGTCAATGATGGCTTGAGTTCAAGGAGATTTTTTTATGAGAGTTACAAAAAGTGCATTATTAGCATCTGCACTAGCCTTTGCTCCTAGTGTATTTGCTGATGAAACTGCAACTTTAGATAGAGCTGACAACGGCTTTATCTTAATGTCTGCAATGTTAGTGCTGTTAATGTCTATACCTGGTATTGGTCTATTCTATGGTGGCTTAACCCGTTCTAAGAACGTTCTATCAACCATGGAACAGTGTTTAGCTGTTTTCTGTATGGCCATTATCTTATGGGTAATTTTAGGTTACAGCTTTGCTTTCGGTCCAGTTGAAGGTGTCTTAGGCGACTTCTTCGGTGGCTTTGGTACCATGTTCTTAGCTGGTATTGATTTTAATTCTTTATCAGGAACTTTATCAGAGTACACTTGGGTTATCTTCCAAGGCGCTTTCTGCGCAATCTCTGCTTGTTTGATTGTTGGTGCAACAGTTGAGCGTGTTAAATTCTCTGCAATCTTAATTGCTGTAGGTATTTGGATCGTTCTATCTTATGCTCCTTTAGCTCACCAAGTATGGGGTGGTGGTTTCATCGATTCTGTATTCAAGTCATATGACTTTGCTGGTGGTACCGTTGTTCACGTTAACGCTGCTGTATGCGGTTTAACAGGTGCATTTATCTTAGGTCGTCGTCATGACTTGGGTAGAGTTGCAATGGCTCCACATAACTTAGGCCTTACCTATATCGGTGCATGTTTACTGTGGATCGGTTGGTTAGGTTTCAACGCAGGTTCTGAGTTAGTAGCTGACGGTATTTCTTCACTTGCTTTCATCAACACTGTTCTATGCCCAGCAACTGCAGCAATGACATGGATGGTAGCTGAGTGGATCATCTTCAAGAAGCCATCAACATTAGGTACAGCATCTGGTGTTTTAGCAGGCTTAGTTGCAATTACTCCAGCATGTGCTTTCGTAGGTCCTATGGGTGCAATCGTAATTGGTATTGCATCAGGTCTAGCATGCTTATGGGGTGTTCACGGCTTCAAGAAGTTCACCAAGGTTGATGATTCATTAGATGTATTCGGTGTACATGGTATCGGTGCTATCGTAGGTGGTATCTTAACTGGTGTATTCTGTGCTCCATCATTAGGTGGTACTGGCTTTAAGGATGGTTGGGATTCAATTGCCGGCCAGGTTTATGGTCAAACCATGTCACTAGTTGTAGCAATCGTATGGTCACTTGTAGTATCAGTAATTGCCTTTAAGATTGCAGGTCTACTAGTTGGTCTAAGAGTTACCGCTGATGAGGAAGCTGAAGGTCTTGATTTGGCATCACACGGCGAGCGTGGTTACAACTTATAATCAAAGGATAAATTACTATGAAACGTATTGTTGCAATTATCAAACCATTTAAATTAGATGATGTCCGTGAAGCTTTAGCTACCATCGGTATTTCAGGTATGACAGTATCAGATGTAAAAGGCTTCGGCAGACAGAAAGGTCACACAGAGTTATACCGTGGTGCTGAGTATGTAGTTGATTTTCTACCAAAGTGTAAGCTTGAAGTAGTTGTTGCAGATGATGAAGCTGATAAATGTATTCAGGCAATCATCAACGCAGCTCATACAGGCAAGATCGGTGATGGTAAGATCTTCGTATCAGATGTAGAGAGAGTAATCAGAATTCGTACATCTGAGGAAAATGAAGAAGCTATTTAAGTAGCTCTCAAGCAAGTAAATCACCATGGTTGGTAATGCGATCATGGTGATTTTTTTGTATTACTGAATAATTATTTCGCTCTGTTGTACAACAAAGTTGATCTAAATCTTCAACTCATTGAAAAACCAACAAAAGCACTTCAATTCATCAATATTTATACATAAATACAAAATTAGATTACTTTNNACTTTTACCATAGATATGTTTTGGAAAAGTAATCTTTTAACGTGTTGAATGGATTGGAAAAGTAATCTTTCTTATAGAAGCAGAACGTAATGATGATGCGTGTTTTGCAGAATTGAAAAAGATCTTTAGGAAATGATTTATAGAGTATTCCCTTTGGGAAAAAGGGAATACTTGAAATGATTACTCACATGGAACAACCTTGATTTCAACTAAACTTTTGATCTTATCAATTAGACCTTGTTTGATTTCATCAATCTGTCTGTACTTATTAGCAATCTCTTTCTGTTTTTCTAGGTCGAAAGTGCCATCTGGTTTAATTGGAATTGGTACTTGGATATTAAGTTTCTTAATCATGGTTGAATTCAAAGTGGTGTATTCATTCTTACCAAGATCTCCCTCTCTTCCTTTTTTATGTCTGCGGAAAATTGGTTCTAAAGTATACTTTATGTAAGTTAAGTCAATACCGTTTAATACCTTTTTGGGAATTAAGATTCCTCTGTGTCCTGTTATTGAAAACTTGTTCTTTAAAATCATCAAATATCCTGCTAAACCATCTTTTGCCCACGTTATAAATTCACCGTCATAATCATATCTGTTGATATTCGCAAATTCAGTTTCAGTATTCGCAGAATATATTGGATATTTCCCCTCGTTTGTCTTGCAATATGACTTTGTATACTTACTGTTTCCAATCTGAGGTTCAAAAAGTTCGTTTAATTGAACGTCTTTGTATTCAATGTCTGACTCAATATCGATATGAATCATAAGCTCTTCTAATTCTGAAATACGTTTCAGAAGTTTTTTCTTTTTATCCTCAAGTTGTTTGTAAATATTTGCTAATTCTATTTGTGCTTTTAGGTTAAACTTTCCATCCGAATTAGTTGGAATATAAACTTGTCCATTTTTCATAAACTTTGTTATATTCCAATTTTTATTGCCTTCCCTGGTTGAGAGAAATTTTAATGTCTCTGATTGTAATTGCAACGACAAATAAAATGTATCAAGAAAATTATTAAATTCTGGTTTAATGAAAAGAATATATGCATGATCATTCATTGTATATTTACCTTTTGGTAAATAAGTAAGAATTCCAGCATTACCATTTCTACTTACTAAGATTCCTTCTTTAGCCTCAAAGATTTTTATTGGCTTATTATGGAGATGTAAATTTTTTGAAACAAACCCCATTGAAAAAGATTTATCAACAGAAGATGATAGAACTTCAACATCATCAATTCCATTTAATTTACTTTTTTCTAAATGAATTACTTCATTCGTAAGACCTTGATTTCCACTTATATAGGAAAGTATTTTTGAAAACTTATACTGTTTCATTTCAGACATTCGATAGTCTCCTTGTATTCATTTATATCATCAATAAGTTCATCAATAAATGAATGAAATTCATTGAGAGACATTACGTTATCAGCTTTTTTTATTCCTAATTTTTCTTTTTCGTCATCTGACCAACAAAGATTTATATCCCAATTTGATTCACTATCAAAATGTTCTATGTCAATTAGTTTTGCTCTAGGGTTACTTTCCACTTGCTGTAATACAAGAGGTAGATCTTTGTTGTTTTTGTATAGTGAATACAATTCAACACAATCATGTAAATCATTATCTTCTATGTCAAACCTATAAGAATCCATTGTTTCTCCAATAGAACTACATAAGTATGAATAAACAGGATAAGGTTGTTTTACATTTTCTTCTTGCTCATTTCGTTTATGAAGTGTCAGAATAAATGTTTTCTTTGGGGTTGTAAAAAAAGTCCCAACAGGTAATGAAATTATGCTTTCAATAAAACAGCTATTCAAAATGAATTTTTTAAGCTTTGAATTACCAATATTTGTAAAAATGCCATCTGGTAAAACGATATTTGCTTCACCATTTTTCTTTAAAGATTTAATGATCCATTCAACAAACAAAGCCTCAATTCCTTGTCCACCACATGAATAAGCCTTTGTTTCAGTTCCTTCAATATACACAGATTTGCTTTCTTCTGTTATTTTTGCACTTCGGTAGTAAGGAGGATTTGCTAATATTAGGTCGTATTCTTCAGGTGTTAAATGTTCGAGAGTTCCTAAAGTTGAATGACTAGACTTTATAACCTTGTTTAAGAGTTCTTGCGCCAAAATTTGAATCTTAGAACTATCATCACTGTTGTTTTTGAAAAGATCAGAATAGAACAACAATAAATTCGATTTAGCAAGGATAGCTGTCAAATCGTCATTGTTATCTTCCATTCTCTTTTCAAGTCCAATCAGTTTTACAGAACTTTTGAAAATACCATTTTCAAAGAAGAATGGGGTTGGTATCTTAAGTGAAGCTTCAAGCAGAAATTTTCCCACTCCACAGGCTGGATCACAGATTGACATTCCCTCACGAACATCAACCATTTTTACCATTTCCTGAACAACTTTTAATGGAGTGAAAAACTGTCCCATTCCATCTTTATCTGTACTATTTTTCATAAAAGTTTCAAATAGTTTTGACTTAAAATCTT
>DKDL01000018.1:4722-5427 GCA_002449335.1 Succinatimonas sp. UBA6849
TCTTTCTTGATATACAGAAACTTTCCATGCTCAATCTCATACTTATGAAAACAGTCAAGAAGCTCTCCAAAACAATTTGAGGCATTATCGATAATAATTGGTCTCCCCATATCATCAGTTTGGGTATGGAAAATACGACCATTAATAATGGTGGTGCTGTCATTTGCTAATGGAAATAATTTGATCAGTTGATCTCTAATAGTCGTGAGATACATCATAAATGCATCTTTTGCAGACTGTTCTTGGTAAATCTTATATATATATTCAAAACTATATATACCTGTTAACACCTCAATATCTGACAAAAATTTGAAAGTAAACAGCTCGACAAATGTATACAGCGAGTTTTTAGCTGAGGATAACGACATGTTCTGCAAAAGTCTTGCGACTTGCTTTGCTAGATAAGTAGGGTCAAGATAATCTTTAGGATAAATTTGATTATTGGTATTATCGATACAATTAGCTACATCACTAATAAAATCAGATAAAGATTTCTTTTGTTCTAAAGTTAAATCCTTCGGATTAATCTTTTTGTAAACAGGATGTAAATTTTCATCAAGAATATGCTCACCTGTTTTAGGATTAAACCAAATAAAAGTATTTCCGTCAGATATCACGTAAATTTTTGATTTAGTTTGTTTAGCAACCTCTAGTTCCTGTATTTTTGCAAGATTCTTTAATTTACTTGACTTTCTCACAAGAGAA
>DKDL01000101.1:0-73248 GCA_002449335.1 Succinatimonas sp. UBA6849
CGGCTTCATTTGGTTGCCGTAATTATGTTTAACACTAATCTTGATGATGCAGTAAGTGTCCCATGCGCTTTTCTTTAGTATCAAGGTAACCTTCGTTAAAGGTATTTCTGCCATACTCAATAGGTTTTCTGTCTACTACTTCAATACCGTGAGACTCGATGTCATGGATTTTAGCAGGGTTATTGGTCATTAAAATAACCTTAGTAAAGCCCATGTTCTTCATCATCTGAGCGCATGCTTCGTATTCACGACCGTCAGCTGGGAATCCTAACTGGATATTAGCATCAACTGTATCAGCTCCGTTATCTTGAAGTTTATAGGCTCTAATCTTATTGAAAAGACCAATGCCACGACCTTCCTGTCTCATGTACAACAGGGCGCCTCTGCCTTCTTTTTGAATTGCCTTTAAAGCTGCTTCTAGCTGAAAACCGCAATCACAACGTAAAGAACCGAATACATCACCTGTTAAGCACTCTGAATGAATTCTGCATAAAACAGGTTTACCATCTTTTAGATCACCTAAAAACACCACTGCATGATCTAGAACGTCGTTCTCTTTGAAGATGGTGATATTAAACTGACCAAACTTTGTTGGTAGTTTTGCAACAGGTCCTTGAATCAGTTTTGTAGTCAATGTTTTTATCCTAACTTAACCATTAAAAACTTTAATTAAAACTATTTAGATGAACTATCTAATCTTAAGTTTTGCTTTTTAATCATGCGAAAGGTCACTAAAGTGTGACGTAACTCATTAATCCTGTCTATTCTAACACAACGCATTTCTAACACAACACATCAAGACTACACATACTTATGTACAGCTATATTTACAGCATTATGTACAACGCACTCTCGTGTAATAACCTATGAACATGGTGTATGATGACCTGGTTTTATGTAAATTCACGTGTTTTTAGTCAGTGAATATTGAATCAGGTTTAAAGTAACCTCTAAAGTGGCTTTAAAAAGTTGAAAAAAACAGTTTTAAATCGCGATTATAGTAGATTATCGCTTTATTAATTTGTTATAATACTTCGCTTAAAAGTTTAAGGAATAAAAATGTCAGATCCAATTGTTATTGCAGTAGATGGCCCAGGCGGTGCAGGTAAAGGTGAATTAACCCGTAGACTTGCTGAAGCTTTGGATTTTGATTTATTGGATTCTGGTGCTATTTACAGAGTTCTAGCTTATGCTGTTAGAAAAGCTGGTTTAGCACTTTTTGATGAAGATTCTGTAGTTCAAGAGGCTAAGCTTCTGAACTTATCATTTGAATGCCTTGATGATGGTGTTCATGTTCTGTTAGGCGGTGAAGATGTATCTTCACAGATAAGAACAGAAGAAGCAGGAGCTAATGCAAGTAAAGTTGCAGCTTATCCTTCAGTAAGACAGGCTCTTTTACAGCGTCAAAGAGAGTTCTTAAAAGAACCTGGTTTAGTTGCTGATGGTAGAGATATGGGAACTGTAGTTTTCCCTAAAGCTCAGGTTAAGATCTTCTTAGACGCTAGCGCAGAAGTTAGAGCAAAGAGACGTTGCTTGCAGCTAGAGGCTAAAGGTAAGACTGCTGATTTTGATACCATCTTAAAAGAGATCCAGGAGCGTGATGACAGAGATCGTAATCGCCCTGTAGCTCCTTTAAAGGCAGCTGATGATGCTCTTGTGATTGACTCTTCTGATATGGATATCGAGACCGTTTACAAGACAGCTTTAGACTATGTAAAACAAAAGACTGGTCTTAAAGTAGAATAGATTTTTTTTACTTCGTGATGTCATGGAAGACATTACATTTTTTACAACTCCCCGTAAGCATGATGCTTTGGGGCTTATATGGGAAACCTTAATGGAATCATTTGCACAACTTTTCGAAGAGTCCTTAAAGAATGTTGAGACCCGTCCAGGCTCAATGGTTAAAGGTACTGTAGTAGCTATCAACAACGGCTTTGTTATTGTTGACACTGGCTTAAAGTCAGAGTCTCCAATCCCACAGGAGCAGTTCTTAAATGCTCAGGGTGAGTTAGAAGTTAAAGTTGGTGATCAGGTAGACGTAGCTTTAGAGTCTGTTGAATCAGGCGACGGTGAGACTCAGGTATCTCGCGAAAAGGCAAAACGCAACGAAGCTTGGATCAAGCTTGAAGATGCATTCAACAAGAACGAGACTGTTGTTGGTATTATCGATGGCAAGGTTAAGGGTGGTTTCACCGTTCAGTTAGGCGGTATCCGTGCTTTCTTACCTGGCTCATTAGTTGACGTACGTCCAGTACGTGATACCACTCACTTAGAGGGTAAAGAGCAGCAGTTCAAGGTAATCAAGTTAGACCAGAAGCGCAACAATGTTGTTGTTTCACGTCGTGCTGTTATCGAGACTGAGAACTCTGCAGACCGTGAGAGTGTTCTTGCAAACTTAGCTGAAGGTCAGACAGTTAAAGGTATCGTTAAGAACCTTACCGATTACGGTGCATTCGTTGATCTTGGCGGCGTAGACGGCTTATTACACATCACTGATATGGCTTGGAAGCGTGTAAAGCACCCTTCAGAGATTGTTCAGGTTGGTGAGGAAGTAACTGTTAAGGTTCTGAAGTTCGACCGTGAGCGTTCACGTGTATCTTTAGGCTTAAAGCAGTTAGGTGAAGATCCATGGGCAAATATCGCTGCTCGCTTCCCAGTTGGTTCAGTAATCGAAGGCAAGGTAACTAACTTAACAGATTACGGTTGCTTCGTTGAAATCGCTGATGGCGTTGAAGGCTTAGTTCACGTTTCAGAGATGGATTGGACCAATAAGAACATTCACCCTTCAAAGATTGTATCTGTAGGTGATAAGGTTCAGGTTAAGGTTCTAGAGTTAGACGAAGAGCGTCGTCGTATTTCTTTAGGCTTAAAGCAGTGCAAGGCAAATCCTTGGATCGAGTTTGCTGAGTCACACTCAAAGGGTGACAAGGTAACTGGTAAGATCAAGTCAATCACCGATTTCGGTATCTTTATCGGCTTAGATGGCGGTATTGATGGCTTAGTTCACTTATCAGACATCTCTTGGCAGCAGGCTGGTGAAGAAGCTGTTCGCAACTTCAAGAAGGGTGATGAAATCACCGCTATCGTTCTACAGGTAGACCCAGAGCGTGAGCGTATTTCATTAGGCTTAAAGCAGATCTCTGAGGATCCATTTGCTGATTACGTTTCAGCTCACCGCAAGGGCTCAATTGTTTCTGGTAAGGTTACCGCAGTTGATGCACGTGGCGTAACTGTTGAATTAGCAGAAGGCATCACTGGCTACATCAAGGCATCAGACCTTTCACGTGATCGTGTTGACGATGCAACAACTGTAGCTAAAGAAGGTGATACCATCGAGGCTAAGTTCGTAAACGTTGATCGTAAGACCCGTCAGATCACTCTATCAGTTCGTGCAAAAGACGAGGCTGAGGAGAAGGAAGCTTTAGAGTCTGTAAATCAGAAGGCTCAGGAGCCTACAACTACTGCAATGGAAGCTGCTTTCGCAGCTGCTAAAAAGCAGTAATTGACCTCTTAGGTTGATAAAAAAATGGGGACTTTAGTCCCCATTTTTGTGCCTGCAGAAAATTAATAAAGTCTTAAAATTCTCTCGTCTTTAAACTAAAACAGTGCCTTTTATCTTAGCTCCTGTTTTTGAATAATTCTCAAATCTAATTTCCGGATGCTTTTTTACAGCATCTTCTAGATATTCTCTGTAAAGATTAAAGACTCTAATTGTCTTTTGCATAACTCCATCATTACACTCTACATAAAGCTCTTTATCATAAGAACTCATGGCTTTAGCACCAATATCGCCTGTATGAGTTCTGTCGCCTTTAAAAGCAAAGTCACAGCCAAAGAGTCTGATGTTTTTAGCTCTAGCTTTGATTGCAATTGCAACTGACTCATTTAACACAGAGCCACCGTAGGTTATAAAGTCTGCGTTTTCTTTTGGAAGATATGGAAGTAACTCTAGATCACGAGTCTGATAGATAAAGTATTTAAGACCTGGGTAATTTTCAATAAATGTTTTTTCAGAGTGAACAGAAAAAATTAAGGTGCTCTCTTTATATAAAGACAGATCATTGAAGATCTTGTCTTTTAGTGCAACATAAACATTAGCATCTGTGGTGACAATTACGTCAGGTACAATCTTATGTGCATTTAAGGTGGCCAGACTGGTATCAACCGCAATTAAGAACACTCCTTTATCGTGAAGCTCTTTTACAGTCTCAATGTTATCCTCTAATGAAGGTCCTGAGGCGGTTATCATGATATCTTTTGGATAGGTGTTTAAAACGTCCTGAGTTAAGAGCTTTTCATGTTTTAGTAACTCAAAATTGTCTTTAATATTCTTGTCAAAGAGCTTTTTAGTGGTTCTGTTAAAATAGTCGTTTGCAAAGTTGTTATCTAAGTAGTTTAGTAATCTGCTTTTTAAATTATTAAAAGTCTTAGTGTCTATGAGTAACTCAGGCTGCACAATGATGCTGTTACTGTAAACAGTAGTGTCATCATCAGGAAGATAAAACTTTACATTGCTTTTAAAGATACTGCTCAACTCATCATCCATAGACAAGAGCTGATAGAACAGAGCTGGATTTAAGATGAATACTCTAATGTCAGCATTCTTCTTTAAATTTATAAGATATCTAATCTCATCTCCTAAACCGAAGCCATAGACAGTTACAGGCATAGAAGCATTTACCTTGTTTACACGATACTTAGCAAAGCCCATTCTGTCGTGATGAGAGGTTAACTGCCTACCATCTACAAGTAGAGTTGTTTCCTTTCCTTCATCGATTTGAATATCGTATTGAGTGCTGTTTTCAAACTGAGCTAATTTTGCAGCAAAATCAGGGGAGCTTTTACATAAAGCTAGGTAGTTTTTAGAGAATATTGAATGTGGCATAAATTATTTACTCGACATCTTTATTTAGCTCATTTAGATAGCTCATATTGACCAAAAATAAGCCATCTGTCAAAAAATTATTAAAAAAAATGTCATCTGTCGCATTTTTTTCTTTTAAATCATAGAGAAAATCAATAATATGACTATCATTAAGATAGATGATAAATAAGTGACTTCAATACTGATAATTTTATAAGAGAACTTTTTTTGAAGTTGTTCTGGGTAAGGTATTGTTACTTTGCAATTTTTATTAGCAGATGAAGTTAAATCAGTTGGTATGTTAGGAGATAATCCATGACAAGAGCAGAGCTAATCGATTCTTTAGCAAAACAGTTTGTTTACTACAGCCCACAGACTGTAGATGCTGCTGTAAGAGAAGTATTTGAGATCATGATTGAGACACTGTCTCTTGGTGAGCGTATCGAGATCCGCGGTTTTGGCAGTTTTGAAGTTCGTATTCATGAGCCACGTGTAGCTCATAACCCAAAGACCGGTGAGCAGGTTAATTTAAACAGACGTCGTGTAGTTCACTTCAAGCCTGGTGTTGAACTTCGTGACCGTGTAAACTCAATCAATAACGATAAAGTAGAAGCTGAATAGTTTGCTTCAGATATTATTTAGGTATTAGCATTATCTGCTGTGCCTATTGATGCGCAACGCAGTGTGTGAGTTTCATAATATGATTTTGATATTATGTTTTTCATATTCTGAGCTGCGCATTATGCTATTATTATAAGTATGTTTGCTTTATAGGTTTGAAATGATTAAATTCTGGTTTTATGTAGTTGTACTGCTCATTTTGGCAGTTTTAGGTTTAGCTGTAGGCAGTGCGAATGATACTCTCATTTCATTTGATTTCCTTTTTGTGAAAAAGGAAATTTCTGTAGCAACTGTTTTAGTTATTGGTGTAATTTTCGGTTTTATCTTAGGTGTGTATGCTAGTTTGCTACTTTGCCTGAAGATGTGGTACAGAGCAAAGAAAGCACAGTTATCACTTAACAAAGCAAAAAAACAATTACAGACAGTTAAATCTGACAATAAGCAAGAATAATCGATAATGTTTGAGTTACTCTTTTTACTTCTTCCTGTAGCTGCCGTATACGGCTACTTCATGGGAAAAAACTATTCTAAGCAGAAGTTGCAGGAAAGTAAGAATCAGCAAAATGCTAATTATCTGCGTGGCTTTGACTATTTGCTCAATAACAAGCAGGACAAAGCTGTAGATAAGTTTATTGCTTATTTCAACAGTAAAGATCCTTCCTTTGAATCCTCAATTGCATTAGGTACTCTATTCAGACAGCGTGGTGAAGTAGATAAGGCTATTTCACTGCATGAAAAGATGTCTAAAGACAAAAACTTGGATGATGGCGAGAATATGCTCTCTTTATTAGAGCTAAGTCATGACTTTATCAGTGCAGGCCTTTTAGACAGAGCTGAAGACATCTTATTAAAAATGGTAGAGATCCCTACCTACAGATCAAAGGCTGCCAAGCTCTTACTTACCGTCTATGAAAAAGAGCAGGATTTTGAGAAGGCAGTTAATGTAGCGACTCAATATTTTGATGAGAATGAGCATTCTGTAGCTAAACTTTTAAGTCAGTACAGATGTGAGATTGCTAAAAAACTCTCATATGAAGGTAAAAAGACTGATGCTGTATCAGAACTTAGAAAGGCTATTACCTGTTATGAGAAATCAAAACGCGCAAGATTAGAATTAGCTGATGTTTTAATCAGCCAGAGAAAGTTTACCGATGCTTATAAATTAGTCAAAGAGGTAAGCTCAATCGATCCTAGATTAGGTCTTGTATGCTTAGATAAACTAAAGCAGTGTTTTCCTAATATTGCTGATCCAAATTATCGTTATGCACTAGAAGATCTTGTGCACAGAACTAACTCAGCCTCAGCTATGGTTGAGCTTGTAAAGACTGTAGAACAGGACTCAGGACGTGAGGATGCTATCGCTTTACTTGAGTCATTTTTAAAGAATAAATCTAACTTAAAGCTTTTCTCTCAAATGCTAGAGCTTAAAGCTCACAGTTCTGATGCAAATGCCAACGAATCAATCATGCAGTTAAAGAGCATGTTAGATGCACATATTTCACTTACAACTCCTTATTTCTGCCCAAATTGTGGCTTTGAAAGCAAGATGCTGTTCTGGCAGTGTCCTTCATGCCGCAGATGGGAGAGTATGAAAGCTAAAACTGGACTGGATGGAGATTAAAACATGAACGATCCAAAAATCATTGTAGCCTTAGACTACGATAATGCTGATAGCGCTTTAAAATTCGCATCAAAGGTTACACCTGATCTATGCAAATTAAAGGTTGGTAACGAACTCTTTACAATTGCAGGTCCTCAGTTAGTTTCAAAGTTGGTTGATAAGGGCTTTAAGGTTTTCTTAGATCTTAAATTTCATGATATTCCTAATACTGTTGCCAGAGCTTGCGAGTCAGCAGCTAAACTAGGTGTATGGATGTGTAATGTTCATGCATCAGGCGGTCCTGTAATGATGAAGGCTGCTATGGAAGCTATCTCTAAATACGAGAATCGCCCAAAGCTTATTGCTGTTACAGTTTTAACCTCAATGGATGAAACTCAGTTGAATTCTGTTGGCGTAAATAATCAGCCAAAAACTCAGGTACTACAGTTAGCTAAATTAGTTAAAGAGTGCGGTTTAGATGGTGTTGTGTCATCAGCTCAAGAGGTAAGCCTAATCAAGCAGTATATGGGTATTCCGTTTATGTGCGTAACCCCAGGTATTCGCCCAGCTGGCGCTGCTTTAGGTGACCAGAAACGCGTAATGACACCTAGTGAAGCAATTGCTGCAGGTTCTGATTATTTAGTAATTGGTCGTCCTATTACCAAGTCAGAAGATCCAGTAAAGACCTTGCATGAAATCAATGATTCTATCATTGTTAAGTAATTAAATTTGTACGATGAAGAGGTTAATCCTCTTCATCTGAAATAAGGTAATGTTTCTTGTCGGTAATGCCGTCACGATCCATTACCTTTTTCATTCCTGTAGGGATCTTGCCTTGTCCTGACCAATACTGTGTTTCACCGTTAAGATCAACATATTCATATTTAGGCTTCATCTTGGCCTTGTTGGTTTTTAGTCCCTTTAGCGCAGCCAAATCATCGATGGTGTAGTTGTGACTGTCCAGGCTGTTTAAAAGACCTGAAAGAAAAGCTTCTCTTTCTTGCTCTTCCTTTAATTTAGCTTCTTCTTGAGATTTAACATTTTCATATAGAGCTGTTAACTTTTCTAAAATAGACTTTATTTCAGATGAGGAAGCTCCTCTGAAGAAAGCATTTAGATTTCTAATATTTTTCAGATATCTATAGTCCATATGTCAGTCCTAATTGTTCAGTGCTAATATTATACATGAACTAAAAATGTGTTTTCTTTATGAAGTTCAATGAATAGCTTTCTGTCACGCATACTTTTGTCATGAATATCTTAAGTCGTCAATACTTTAGGTCATGAATAAATGTGTGAACTTGTAAGTGAAGCCAAAATACAACGCAAAAGACGTTTAGTGAGCTAATAAAGAATGATGTTGGAACAGTACTGGTATGAGAATTGTGATTTTAAGACATGGTGAGGCTACTCTTTCAAACTGTGACAGAGTGTTGTCTTCACAGGGTATGAAAGAAGCTGTAGCTACAGGACAGAAGTTATCAAAGATATTAAAAATCACCAGGTGCTTTTGTTCTCCTAAAACAAGAGCAGAGCAGACAGCCAACATTGTTTGTCAGCAACTAGGTTTTGAAGGAACTAAAGAACAGTTGAGCGAACTTACCCCATCAGGAAATCCTGCAAAGGTTGTGTCTTATATCGATGAGAACTGTGATGATGAGGATACCGTGCTTTTGGTATCTCACTTACCTTTAGTGGAGTTATTGGCTTATGAATATAACGGCAAGCTTAATTTTCCACCTAGGTTTTCTACAGCTTGTGCATTGATAATAGATTATGACTATGTAAGAGGAAAGTACAAAAGGTTTATAAGTCCTGCTTTTGATGATGTAATTTTTGACTAGAGACGCAGAATATTTTTACTGTTACTTTGTTTCATTAATGACAATTTAGAGTTTTGGTGATTCAACTTTGTTTTTGTCAACGCTTGTCACATTTTGTTGATAATGTTGCGTAAATGAGAAAATTTTCTAACTAGATCAATGAATTCTTTAACTTTTTAACCTAAGATTAAAAGAGTTAACAAAAATAATAATAAAGATAAAAATTTACATCGTTATACAGCAGACGATGACAAGAATAAGGACAGTTATAAATGAGAGTTTTTAAAAACTATGCTCCAAAGCAGATTGCAAAATATGTTGTAGCCTTTTTCAAAGGTCAATTTTCAATCGAGGGTCAGGGGGTCTTTGAATTTGACGCTGGCAGAGTTGTGGTAAAAGTAAAGATGGATGAAGCTTCTAAAAAGATCTGCAAGGAGATCAATGAAGAAGCCACAGCTATGTCTACAAAACTAGAGGTAGAGCAGTACCATTAGTTTTAAGCTGGCTTTTAAAAACTTTTGAGCTAAATTTTGGCTCTCTAAAAGAGGATGTTTAAAAACGTCCTTTTTTTATGCAAAATTTCGGTGTTTTTCAAATACACAGCTTTGAAATTTCACTATGCTATAATGCATAAGCTTCTTTGAAGCGTATGTTTTTCAATTTCGCAAAGGTTATATGTCGAAACTTCAGAATAATGCAGAGATCTCTAACATTCATGCTATGTTAGATGAGCTTCCAAACGCAGAACAGATCCAAGATTCAATCGTTAACGAATTATCAACAGTACAAGACGTAGTACGTTATCTTGTATCCTGTTTTTCAAGCCACTCTATCTTTGTAGGTCATGGTACAGACAATTACTGGGATGAAGCTTTGGAAATTGTCCAGGCTGTAATGCATCTTCAGCCACCATGTGATGATTCAACCTTAAACTCAAAGTTAACTAAGAGTGAGAGGGTAATTATTGCCAAGATTGCTGTACAGAGAATTTTAGAGAGAATTCCTACTCCATACCTGACTCACAGAGCATTCTTCTGCGGTAAAGAATTCTATGTTGATGACAGAGTCATCATCCCAAGATCACCTATTGCCGAGTTAATCGAGAATGGCTTTGATCCTTATCTTGAGAGAAGCCCTGAAAGAGTACTTGATATGTGTACAGGCTCTGCCTGCATCGCTATTGCCATTGCTCTTCACTTTGACGGTGATGTTGAGGTTGATGCTGTAGATATTTCAGATGAAGCTTTAGATGTAGCAAATATCAATATTCAGGGTTACGGTCTTGAGAATGTAGTAACTCCTATTAAATCTGATTTATTCAATAACCTGCCTGAAGGCGATAAGTATGATCTTATCGTGGCAAATCCTCCTTATGTAGACAGCTATGATTTAGCTACTATGCCAGAGGAGTTTAACCGTGAACCTGATCTTGCATTAGGCTCTGGTGATGACGGTTTAGATTGTGCTAAGAGAATTTTAGCTGATGCAGCTGACTTCCTGAATGATGACGGTATCTTAATTATGGAAGTAGGTAATTCTGAAGAGCATTTAGTTGACCTCTTCCCAACCGTACCATTCCACTTTGTTGATTTAAAACGCGGTGGTACCGGTGTCTTTATCTTATCAAAAGAACAGTTAAAGACTTATCATGAGGTCTTTGCAAAAGCTGCTGCTGAGGTAGTAAACAATGAGCGCTAATACCTTTGGTGAGCTGTTTAGAGTTACTACCTGCGGTGAGAGCCATGGCTTGGCTTTAGCTGCAATTATTGATGGTGTACCACCTCTAATTGAGTTAGATGAGTCAGACATTCAGCCTGATCTTGACAGACGTCGTCCAGGCTCTACCCGTTATGGCACTCCACGTAATGAAGCTGATAAAGTAAAGATTATTTCAGGTGTATTCGAAGGTAAGACTACAGGTACTCCTATTGGTCTTATCATTGAGAACACCTCTCAGAGATCTGGCGATTATTCAGCTATCATGAATTCATTCAGACCTGGTCATGCTGATTACACCTATCTGTCAAAATACGGTATTCGTGATTACCGTGGTGGTGGCAGAGCTTCTGCTCGTGAAACTGCTATGAGAGTTGCAGCAGGTGCTGTAGCTAAAAAAGTTTTAAAGAAACTTTTTAATATCACTGTAGATGGTTGCGTAACTGCCATAGGTGAAGTTTCAACTGATATCTATGATGCAAAGACTGCATTAGAGAATGAGTTTAACTTCTCAGACTTATCAAAGATTGATGCTCTAAAAGCTTTATTTAAAGATTTAGCAACTACTGGCGACTCTGTAGGTGCTGTAGTGCAGGTAAGAGCTCATGGCGTAAAAGCAGGTTTAGGTGATCCTGTTTTCAATCGTCTAGATGCACAGATTGCTTCAGCTATGATGGGCATTAACGCAGTTAAAGGTGTAGAGATTGGTGATGGCTTTGAAATGGCCAAAATGAGGGGATCAGAGGCTCGTGATGAACTTACCCCTGAGAAATTCACCTCAAACCATTCTGGTGGCATTTTAGGCGGTATTAGCTCAGGTCAGGAGATCATTGTTAAGATGGCTCTAAAGCCAACTTCAAGTATCCTTGTACCAGGAAACACCATCGATAAAGAGGGTAAGGTTTGCTCTATTGTAACTAAAGGTCGTCATGATCCTTGTGTGGGTATTAGGGCTGTCCCTATTGCTGAAGCTATGCTTGCAATTACTCTTTTAGATGCTGCTCTTCGCAATAAAGCTCAATGCTTTAATGTACCTCCTCAACCTTTTGAAATCCCTGTTGAAGGTTAATCTTTGATACTCAGGCGCAAGCCTGAGTATCACCTCATAACCAGTCCAATTCTCAAAACTTCTACAGATGCTACATAATGCTATGCCTTCTTCTGATAATCGTTTCTTATCAAATTTAGAGCACTTTGACACCTTTGCTTTTAAGTTTCTCTCTAAAAGAGAGGTGGTAATTCAGGATTGTGAATATACAGGCATAGTCTTCTCAGACCGAGCTAAATCCATATTTTTTGATGAACGGTCACAAGATGACTGCAATGATTTGTACCTGAATACCAAGATAGTTGCTCTCTGTGCAAAGAGTTTGTTTGATGATGATATTAGCGCTCATAAGATTGTGTTCTCGGTTATCTATAATAAGAGAGCTCAAAACTTAATCTTAAAGGCTGATAGAGAGCAAATGCCTTACTTTGTATCACCTGAGTATGAGAATGCTCTTTTTGTCATTGCTAAAAAGGAATTTGACTATTATGTATTTGTTGAGAAAAGCTATTCAAAGATAAAAACATTGTTAGAAAAACTCAGCCTTGCAACTACTTTCTCTGAATACGTAAAACTATGAATCTGAGAAGCAATCTCCAAATAAACTAACACCTATCAATAAAAAACGGCACCTAATGGTGCCGTCATACGAGAATATGAAGGAAAGTATTATTCTTTAATTCTAATGAGCATATTAGACAGAATAGCTACAATACCGCCTGTGGTAATACCTGATGAGAATAGAGTTGAAATCTCCTGTGGGAACTTACTTAAAATCTCAGGCACAAGCTCAACTGATAAACCAAATGAGAAACTTAAAGCCATAACCAAGATAGCTTTACGGTTCATCTTTTGGGTAGAAATAATTCTGATACCAGCAGCAGCTACTGTTCCGAACATTAACAGAGTTGCACCACCTAAAACAGGATCAGGAATAAGAGCAAAGACTTTACCTACAGCAGGAAACATACCCAGAATAACTAAGAACAGGGCAATAAAGTAACCTACATAGCGAGATGCTACACCTGTTAACTGGATCATGCCGTTGTTTTGAGCAAAGATTGAGTTAGGGAAGGAGTTTAAGCAACCTGCTAACATAGAGTTAAAGCCGTCAGCTAAAATTCCTCCTGATGAGCGTTTCTGGAATTTCTCACCCTCAATAGGCTGTCCTGAAATCAAAGAGTTTGCTGTGATATCGCCATAAGCTTCAATAGCAGTGATAAGGTAAACCACACCTAAACCGATGATTGCAGCAGGATCAAATACCAAACCATACTTAAATGGTGATGGAATATTAAAGCCACCATAGCTTTGGATTTGGGTAAAATCAACTCTACCTAAGAAATAAGCTACAACAAAGCCGATGATAAGACCTAAAACGATAGAGCTCATTCTTAAGTATCTGTTAGAGCTTCTGTTAAAGATTAAGATACTGATTATAACAAGGGCAGCCAGACCTAAATTCTCCATAGAACCAAAGGTTCCATCAGCTTTAGCTCCAAATCCACCACCACAGGAAATCACACCAACCTTAATTAAGCTCAGGCCAATTAAAGTAACCACGATACCTGATACTAAAGGGGTGATGATCTTTCTTGTGTAACGTAAGATCCTGCTGATGAACATTTCAACTACAGAACCAGAGATCACAGCACCAAAGATAGCAGCCAAGCCACCGTTTAAACCAGCACCAATAATAGGAGAGATAAAAGAGAAGGAAGTACCCTGAATACAAAGCAGACCGCAACCTATAGGACCTACACGTTTACACTGAATAAAGGTGGAGATACCTGAGGCCAGTAAAGACATGGAAATCAGATAGCTTGTGGTTTCTAAGTCTAATTTTAAAGCACCGGCAATAATGAGTGGAGGAGTAATAATAGCCACAAAGATTGCTAACAGATGCTGAAAAGCAGCAAACAAAGCCTCTTTTACAGGAGGTCTGTCTTCTAACTTATAGATAAGCTCTGATTTTGTTTCACCAAGAGGAGCTTCTTTTGTATTATCAGACATTTTATTTAATCTCTTTTATCTAATCTAAGTTTAGGAACTTAAAAGATTATTCTTTCTCTTTAAAGGTGATCTTGCAGTTATCTAGGCTGTCGATAATAGCTAATGATTCAACCTGATATCCACTCTCTCTTAAGAAGTCACCGCCGTGCTGGAATGACTTTTCAACGATAAAGCCCATGCCTGATAATTCAGCACCTGCTTTCTTTACTAAATCGATAATACCTTTTGCAGCATTACCGTTAGCTAAGAAGTCATCAATGAAAAGCACCTTATCACCTTTGCCTAAGAAATCCTTTGAGCAGCAGACTGTGTAAGCTCTGTTCTTAGTAAAAGAGAAAACTTCAGTGGTTAACATGTTGTCCATGGTTGAAGGCTTCTTCTTTTTAGCAAATACAACAGGAACATTTAAAAGAAAACCTACCATGATAGCTGGAGCAATACCTGATGCTTCGATGGTTAAGATCTTATTGATCTCTTTGTTTGCAAATCTGCGTACAAACTCAATTGACATTGATTGAAGCAATGTAGGATCGATCTGATGATTGATAAAACTGTCAACTTTCAGAATACCACCTTCTAAGCATTTGCCGTCCTGTTTAATTCTCTCAACTAGTGGGGCAAAAGGTCTGTAGTGAGTAGCCATCATTTGTACCTCTTAAATGATTTTCTTTAATTCTTAATAAAGGAAATAGCGCCGTCTGTCTTTGAAACTAGCTCTGCTTCCATATCATGTTCATCATGGGAGACGATCTTAGCTTTTACAAGATCGCCGACTTCAACACCTTTGGTGTTTGGAATTGAAATTACTCCATCAATATCAGGGGATTCGTACTTTGAACGGCCAACTGCAACGCCATCATCTGAAACGTAGTCAATTAGAACCTGATATTCTTTGCCAACTCTCTGTTCGAGTTTTTCATAAGAGATTTTTGCCTGTGTCTCCATTAAAAGAGCTGCTCTGTGCTCTCTTAATTCCTCATCCACAGGATTTAAGTAATCGTTAGCTGCAGCGCCTTCTACATCTGAATAAGGGAAACATCCTACTCTATCTAATTTAGCTTCTTTAATAAAATCTAAAAGTTCATTAAACTGAGCTTCAGTTTCACCAGGGAAGCCTGCAATGAAAGTTGATCTGATTGCAATATCAGGACAAACAGCACGCCAGTTTTCAATCAGACGCAGAGTTTTGTCGATATTACCAGGACGCTTCATTGCACGTAAAATGGTTGGATTTACATGCTGGAAAGGTACATCCAAATAAGGTAATACCAAGCCTTCAGCCATTAAATCAACCACTCTGTTAGCTTCATCTGATGGGTAGACATAGTGAACTCTAACCCAGCGTTTGAATTGACCTAACTTACGCAAAAGTGATGATAGAGAGGTCTTATTCTTAAGATCCATACCGTAGTCAGAGCTGTCTTGCGCAATAACCAAAAGCTCTTTTACGCCACGACGCACCAAATCCTCAGATTCTTTTAAAATTGAATCTACTTTTCTTGAACGAAGTGGTCCACGTAATGAAGGAATGATACAGAAAGAGCAGTGATGTCTGCATCCTTCTGCAATCTTAAGATAAGCATAATGAGGAGGAGTGAGCAGAATACCTGAAGCACCAACATTCTGGCGATCTGATTCACTAGGTTTACCTACTAATGAAACGATACCGCGAATAACTGTAGCTCTCATACCAGGACCGTAAACAGCTGCAACTTGTGGATATCTGTCCATTACAAGTTTAGCTCTGGCACCTAGACAACCTGTAACAATAACTTTACGAGCATAGTTTAGAGCTTCACCGATTGCCTGCATGGATTCTTCGACTGCAGGGCCGATAAAACCGCAGGTATTAACTACAACTACATCACATTTGCTGTATTCGTTTTCGATTTTGTAGCCCATAGCTACAAGTACAGAGGTTAATCTTTGAGAGTCAACAAGATTTTTGGCACAGCCTAGGGAAACTAGACCAATTTTAGGAGTGTTCTGCTGCATTAAATTCTCTTATAGGTTTAATTCTCGATAGCCAAAAGCCAGGTAAAAACCTGGCTTTTTGCAATTAGAAAAGTAATTAGGCCTTGAATGCACCCTGCAGTGGTGGAACAACCTGCTTCTTACGGCTCATTACACCAGGCATCCACATTACGTCAGCTTTCTTAGTACCTAAAGCTTCGATAACCTTGTTCTCATCATCTGAAGCAACTAGTAGCTCTGAACCTTCTTTCATGATGTCGGTTAGAACTAAGATAGCGCTGTGACGACCTTCAGCCTTAACTGCATTTAACTCGTCCTGTAAAGCCTTCTTTAACTCAGGGGTTACCATTGATAGAGAGATTAACTCTAACTGACCGATACCGATCTTCTTGCCACCCATATCAAAGTCTTTGAAGTCGCGGAAGATTAAATCACGAGGTGAAGCATCAAGATTTGACTTAGCTTTGAACATATCCATGCCTAAAGCCTCAGTATCAGAAACTGATGCAATCTTTGCTAACTCAGCAGCTGCTTTCTTATCGAACTCAGTGCAGGTAGGGCTCTTGAATAAAACGGTGTCTGATAAGATAGCGCATAACATTGCACCAGCTAAATCAGCAGGAATTGCTACATTGTAGTAATCAGCTACCATCTTAACGATGGTGTTAGCGCAGCCATATGGCTGGATCCAGCACTCTAATGGAGTATCTGAGGTTACATCACCTAACTTGTGGTGATCAACGATACCTAAAAGCTTAGCCTTTGAGAAATCTTCAGGAGCCTGTGCAAGATCTGAGTAGTCAACTAAGTAAACTTCTTTATCTGCAACTGATGAGATAACCTTAGGAGCCTTTAAATTGAACTTTTTTAAAACGAACTCGGTCTCAGGAGCAGGTTCGCCCTGAGCTACAGCTTCGGCATCAATACCGCGAGCCTTTAAAACGTGTGCATATGAAAGAGCTGCAACAATTGAGTCTGTATCTGGATTCTTGTGTCCTAGAACTAAAACGCTCATCTGTAATTCCTCAAATTATTTGGTACGAAAAATTTAATCTTGATATTTTACTCTTAAAGCGTCTTGTAGTCACCACTATTTCATTAAAAGTAATGCCTTTTATGCAAATTGTGACCACTCTTTTTGAGGATAATTGCGCTTTTAAACTATAATGAGTGTTTTAGTTATAAAAGCTTTAAGCAGCAAGTTAAAGCTGGTATTAGAAAAACGGAATTATAAATGATTAAAAAATTAGCTCTGACGATAGCTACAACTATGACTTTGTGTTCATTATCAGGAATAACTCTGGCAAAGGATAATGATGTTGCCACTTTGCAAAAAAGTTGTAATGAAGGAGATCTTGAAAACTGTTATATCGTAGGCACTCTCTATATGGATGGTGACGGTGTAACTAAAGATGCTTTCTCTGGTGTAAAACTAATTGAAAAAGCCTGTGAAGGCGGTGTGGTTGATGCATGTTCTTTACTTGGAGAAGTATATCTTACAGGAAAAGGAGTAAAGGCAAACTCTAATCAGGCAAGCTACTACGTGACTAAAGCCTGCGAAGGCGGTGACATGTACGCCTGTGCTGTTTTAGGCTCTATGCATGCTAAAGGTCTTGGTGTAAGACGTGATTTAGATAATGCTGCTACTTACTTTAAGAAGTCATGTGACGGTGGAGAGGGCTTTGGTTGCCTTTTATTAGGCAAACTTTATGAAGATGGCTTTGGTGTAAACAAAAACTACGCTACAGCTAAATCTCTATTAGAGAAGTCCTGTTCTTTAGGAAATGAAGAAGGCTGTAAGAACTTGAAACTTTTAAAAGAGAAAATGACTAAAGACAGTAAATAAGAAATTGCAAGTAAGAAATAGAAAATAAGACAAAGAGACACAATATATGAAAGCCTTTGATAAGAATAGTTTTAATAATAAGTTTCTGAAACTAACAGTAGTAGCATTGCTTGCAAGCTTTTGCATTTCTCAATTTGCGATGGCAAAAGACAGTAAAGAGGCAAAGTCATCATTCAACGATGCTATAAAAGCTCACATCGTAAAGTGTTTAGCCAAAGATGCCAAAGAGTGTTCAAAAGCTGCGGTTTTATTTCAAAACGGTATTGGTGTAACTCAGAGTAATGAGCAGGCTTTAGCTTATTTTGATAAAGCATGTGCTTTAAATTCAGGAACAGATTGCATGAGACTTGCTGACCGCTACGTGGTAGGTGATGGTGTAGAACAAGACTCAAAGACCGCTTTTTCTTACTATAAAAAAGCTTGCAGTGCTAATGTTGCAGAGGCTTGTCGAAACATAGGTTTCATGTTTGAACTAGGTGATGGTACAGAACAGAATGTAGAGAAAGCTGCGGTTATGTATCAGTATGCATGCAATCTTAAAAATGAAGATGGATGCAAGCAGTTAGAAAGATTAGTTTCAAAAGTTAAGAAAAAGTGATTTTTGCAACTGTAATGAGTACAATACTAGGTTGAATAAAGTATAGCTTTAGTACTTTTACTAAGCTAAATGAGTTCTTAATTTCGTTTAATTGTTTTAGTCTAGTTGATGATGTTCTAGTTTAGTTGATGGATAAGTTAACAGACACAGTTGGTATAGCGTAGGTTGTATGTTGTTTAATGTAACTAAATCTGCAGTGTTATTAGCATCGCTGTATTCTGCGATGTCTATGGCAATTACTTTGCCTGCACCTCCTCCAGAATTACCTGACACTCTTACCAAATTCAGAACCTTAGAACAATTAAACGAAGAAAGAACTCAAGACAACAGTGCTTATGTTCCTTTTACTGAGAATGTAGAAATTGAGTCAGCTCCTTTTGTACCAGGTGATGATTCAGCTGGTATTGTCAGAATATCTTCAGTCTACACTCCTGAGGCTACAGTAGGTGTTCCTGATTACGGTGGAGCTATCGTAAGATTCTATGATCTTGAAGGAATACCTTGGAATATCTCATCTGTTCGATGCGAAAACCAGGGCTTTTCAGCAGAGGTTACCGCATCACCTTCAGAGCTTTTAATTAAGCAGGGATTAGGTGCAGTATCTACTAAAATGGCAGTGTCATTAGAAAACAACGACACTCCATTGGTGTTTACGCTGTCACCTGTAAAACTTGAGCGTAACGGCACTGCAATTAACACTGTGATTTATGCTGTAAGAATAAAAAGCTATACCAATACACAAGGGTATGTGTTTCCAAATGTGCATGAGGTACCAAAGCCAAACCCTCAGGCACAGGTTGCTAAGTTTGACGGTATCAATTTAAGTGAAGTTGAAAATAATCTTGTAGAAGCTGTAAGAGCTTTAAAACAAGATGAGTCAAAGTAACAGAATTTCGTCATAGATACGCCTTTATAAAGAAGTAACGTTTTTATAAAGACAAAAGAAAAGTACAAAAATGTTTAAGTCTTTAATTATCTCTTTATTGATGCTTTTGCCTTTGAGTGTAAATGCAACACAGATGCAGTGTCATGGTCAGGCAAAACACTGGAGAGATGTAGCTTACAGCACGGGGCCAATGAGCAAATACAAGGATTTAAGAAAGTGTATTGCCTGGACTGCTTATCAGTTTAATCTTCCAGAAGAACTGATGTATGCCATGTTAGATGTCGAGCGTGGCCCTATTAACGGTACCTGTAAGACCAACACCAATGGTACCCAGGACTGCGGTCCTGCTCAGATCAACGATGTGCGTTTAAAAGAATTAAGACAGTTTGATCTTTCAAAAAACGATATTAGAAGTAAGCCTTGCCACAATATGTGGGCTATGGGCTATCTTTTAAGACGTGAGATAGAAAAAGCTGATGGTAAGATTTGGCGTGGTGTGGGTAACTACCATTACCACTATTCAGTAAATCCTGAAATCCATAATCGTTATATTAGAAAAGTAAAAGCGTCTTGGCGCAAGTTAAACCGTAAGATTGAGAACTATTGCTCTCAACGCTAAAGGTTTTATAAAGTCTTAAAAGACGTGTAAAGATTATTAGTATTGGAGCTGACCATGGGAAATTTACGCAACATTCTTGTAGTTATTGAAAGAAAGCAGCTGCGTCAGCCTGCGCTTGAAAGAGGTATTGCTTTATACAATTATGCAATGGCTCATAACAAGAAGGAGAACAGACATGATGATGTAAAGATCATTGCTGTTCTGCCTGTTGCTCAGGAACCATGGAATTTAACCAGTTTTTTAGCTGTAGATAAAGCTAAGTTTGAAGAAGACTATAAGAAAAAGCAGGAACGCTGGTTAAAAGCTTACTTAGCCATTAACGCTATGGGCGTTAAGATTGAAACTAAAGTTATCTTTTCAAAAGAAGTTGGTAAAGACTTAGTTGAGATTGCCAAAGAGAATTGCTGCGATATCTTAATTAAGACTGCTGAAATTCACGGCATTTTAGATTCAGTTATCTCAACTCCATTAGACTGGCAGATGTTACGCCACTCAGCAGTTCCCGTATGTATTGCTAAAGATCATCTGTGGACTCCATCTGGTACTATTGCTGTAGCAGTAGACTTATCAGATCCTGATGATGAGATGTTAAGACTTACCAATTTGCGTTTATTAAGAGAAGCTCAAAGACTGTCTTTGTTTACAGGTTGCAAAATCTCTTTAATTAACGCTATTACTCCTATTATTCCTCCTGTAGCGGTAGATCTTCCAGGGTATACACCTGACAGCGTGTATGACAATGCTCTAAAGGAAGGCTGCAAGAGAGCACTTTCTTTTGCTGCTCGTCATAAGATTTCACCTAATGATTGCCACATTGGTGAAGGAAATCTTGATGATGTGATTTATGATGAGTGCAAGAAACTCAACCCAACCGCTTTATTTATCGGAACTTCAGCTCGTAAAGGTATTGCTTCAGCTTTAATCGGTAATATCTGTGAGAGAGTATCTGATAATCTAAGCTGTGATGTGGTTGTAATTACTCCGAAGGCTGTAATTAGAAACGTACCTACAGCTAATCCTTCAAAAAGCTATTAAGAAATAATAACTATGCAAAACGATCAGAATCTGACAGAAAGGGCAGATGCTTACGCACGCAGGGTAAGTCCTTACTTCAATATTGAAGATAAACAGGAAAAATATAAAGCCGACAAACTCTTTAAGAGACTTCGTCGTAAAGTAGGTCATGCTATAGGTGACTACGGCATGATTGAAGAGAATGATAAGATTTTAGTTTGTATGTCTGGCGGTAAAGACAGCTATTTTTTATTAGATGTCTTACTCTCATTAAAGAGATCTGCTCCAATTAACTTTACTATCATTCCTGTACATATTGATTCAGGTTTCCCTAATGCTCCTGAGTACATGTTAGAAGAGCACTTGAAAAAGGTAGGGTTGCCATATTACATGATTCAAAGGCCAGTTTATGAATTGTGCAAAGAGAAAGTAGAAGAGGGTAAACCCTACTGTTCTATGTGCTCACGTCTGCGTCGTGGTTTCTTATATTCATTTGCTCGTGAAATTGGTGCTAATAAATTAGCTTTAGGTCATCATAAGGATGACTGCCTGGCTACTTTCTTTTTGAACCTGTTCTATTCAGGTACCATGAAAGCAATGCCTCCAATCTTAAGAAATGATAAGGATGATCTTACTGTAATCAGACCTTTAATTTACTGCAGAGAAAGAGACATTATTTCTATCTCAAAGATTAAAGAGTACCCAATTCTACCAAAAGGTTTATGTGGTTGGGGTGAGGATCAGCAAAGAGCTAACATGAATAAGATGATACGTTCATGGGACAAGCAATTCCCTAAGCGAGCAGATATTGTCTTTAAGGCAATTAAGAACGTTGTTCCATCTCATCTGTTAGATAAAGAACTCTTTGACTTTTCAAAGATCTCAAACGGTCCTAAGGTCAAATAAAACAAAATGGAGCCTATGGCTCCATTTCATCTAAAGTCTTTTCAAATCATGTCTGGACTAATCATGTCCTGCAATCAGCAGTGATAAGATCACACCTACAAGAATAAAGAAGAACCTTAAAGATACCTTTTTCTTATTCTCACAATTTCTAAGTCTAGGCAGAAGATCGGACAGTGATACATAAATGAAGCTTGCTCCAGATAGAGCTAGAGCATAAGGTATCAGCTCTTTTACTGTCGATAAGATAAAGTAACCGATAATACCGCCTGACAGGCAACCAAATAAAGCTACAGCATTGACGATAAAGGCTTTTTTAGTGCTCATGCCCAAATCCAGCATAATGGCATAGTCGCCCAACTCATGCGCAATCTCATGAGATAAGACAGCAATGGTTACAGCAAAGCCTAAAGCAGGATTTGTAAGATACGCACTTGCGATTACCATACCATCGCAGAAGTTATGCAGACAGGAGCCAAAAAGAATGCCAAATGATCCATTAGACATTGAGTGGCTATGACCACAGCAGTCTACCTTGCCTTTATTTCCTGATAAGAAGAACATCTCAAAGAAGGTTAAAAAGAGAATGGCAAATAAAATTACCATGCCGATCTTATGAGGATCGCTCTCTTCCATAGCTTCAGGAATAATATGGGTCACAGCAAGCGTGATTAAAAAGCCCACTGCAATTAAAGACAATGGCTTTGAATAGCGCCTGATGAGTTTTGGACCGATAATGATGCATAAAAGTGCTGATATTACAGCACTTGCTATACAATACAGAAAAACTAACAGCATTAAGTTATTCTCTTGATTCTAATAAAGCTTTGTAGACATCAAAGGCTTCTTTAGTTTCTTTAACATCGTGTACTCTAACCATCTGAGCGCCACGTTCAATACTTAAAAGAGCACCAGCAACAGAGCCTACAATTCTTTCATCAGCTTTTTCAATGTTGCAGGCTGCTTTAATCATAGACTTGCGAGATAAAGCTGACAGTACAGGGTAGCCTAAATCTACAAAGTGCTGCATATGATCTAAAAGCTGATAATTGTGTTTTGCTGATTTTCCAAAACCAAAGCCTAAATCAAGGATGATGTTCTCTTTCTTAATACCGGCTTTGATTGCATCATCAACTCTGTCTAAAAGGAACTTCTCGACCTCTTTTACAACGTCCTCATAATGAGGATCTACCTGCATGGTCTTAGGATCGCCCTGCATGTGCATTAAGATCACAGGACACTGTAATTTAGCAGCCATCTCTAAGGCGCCGTCTAATCTTAGAGCTCTGATATCATTCCAGATATGAGCACCTGCTTTTACAGCCTCTTCCATAACTTTTGGCTGGGAAGTGTCAATAGAAATCATGACATCAAGTTCTTTTGCGATCTTTTCAACAGCAGGAATTACTCTTAATAATTCTTCATCTAAAGGTACTGGGGTAGCACCAGGTCTTGTGGACTCACCACCAATGTCAATAATGGTAGCGCCTTCTTTTACCATTTGCTCAGCATGAGCTAGAGCTCTATCAAGAGTGTTCCATCTGCCACCATCTGAGAATGAGTCAGGGGTGACATTTAAAATACCCATGATTTTTGGAGTATCTAAGTTTAAAGTTCTATTGTTAAATGAGATTTGCATTTTTTTTGTCTCCAAAATCAGAATATTAGTTCAAAAAAGTAGTTTTTGGATTATAGCATTGAATGTGATGTTAATCACAATGAAAGGTAAATATAAATCGCTTTAAAAAAGCAATCTCACTTATTTGAAAAGTGAAGCTAAATCATTCTGAACTTGCTCACGTTCAGTTGAGTTTTGTTTTGTATCAGTTTGAGAATTATTCAGTACAGAGTTATTTGTATTTACAGTTGCATCATTCTGTACTGCAGTGTTTTTTGCTTGAGTTGTTTTCTTTACATTAGTAACTCTCAGCCTTAAAAGACGTTGTGCAAAGGCTCTTTCCCAAGCTACCTGATTTCTGCTCTCATGCTTTGAAGCCCAATAAGAGGTAAAGGCTTTTAATTCAGCTTCGGTAAAGGTACTTTCAGCTAGTCCGCACAGCACACAAGCTTCATGGAATGTAGCTGTAGGTCTCCATGAACTGGTCATATAAAAAGGCTTTGAAGGTAATTCTTCGACTTCTTTTATAAACAGGGGCAGTACAAAGGTGTTGCCTTGCCAGGGAGCGTCAGGATCTGTCTTTTTAATAAGTCCTGTTTTTTCTAATTCGTCTAATACCAGACATGCCACGTCAAAATTAGGAGTGGTCGGAAAATAACTGCTGTCTGATGACAGGTATGAAGCAATAGAAGATAAGTCAGTAATGCACTGGCTCTGCTCTGCTTTAGGTCTTAAATAAAGCATGTACAGTGATCTTGCAATATGACTTAAGTGACTTTGATTCAGGTATTGAATTTCTAATGCGTTCATACAAAAAATTTTACCATAAGTTCCTAAATTCTGATTCTGTTTTTAGCAATATAAACAGCCAAGAATTAACTTTATTTTATTGGTTAATAATTACGATTAATGTTCATTAAAATTACAAATTAATATTTTTATTAATAAAATTATCTTAATCTAACAATTTGAAAAATATCAATTATTTTTAAAATTGATTTTTAGTTTTTTTAATTCATAAAATTCTATGTTAAGATTGCTTTACAAAGGCTTTGAACACATAAATAAGGTATGCCATGAAACAGCCTATTAAAATTAGAAAAATTAAAAAGACTGAAGTCATTACATTAGCTACAGCATGCAAAATGTTAGGAATATCTGAGGCTACAGGTAAAAACTGGCTCAGACTGGGAAAACTTAATGCTAAAGATTCAGAAACAGGCAAGCTCATCTATAAGCATGAGGTTGAAAAGCTCTTATTGTCTTTAAAGAAAGATGACAGTAACGTTTTAAAATCAAGACGTAACAAGACAGCTTTAAAAGGTCGTGAGCTTTACGTAAATTATGTTTCAAGAGAATCTCCAAATCATGCTGCAGTTGCTTTATTAGTAAGCGGTTTTACTGGGTCAACCACAGCTATTACAGCCTTACTGTGTGAATCATTCTTACAGCTTTTAGTAGATGCTAAGAGAATTAAAGCTAACTGTAACAAGCAATTCTTTAAAGCATACCTTGAAGGATCATTAGATGCTGATATCTATGACTGGCTGTTACTTGAGCTGATGGATAAAACTTCAAGAAACACTCTGTTATCTGCTTCAAAGAAACTTCCGTACTTTACCTTACACTTTGTCCCATTTGAAGATACCTTAGGTCTTATCTATTTATCTTTAATGGAATTATCTAAAAGAAGACAGTCAGGTCGCTATTACACACCACAGTCTTTAACTGATACGGCCGTTGAAACCTTACAGGTAGCAAGGGGACGTGTGTTCTTAGATCCTTGCTGTGGTTCTGGTAACTTCTTACTGCGTTTATTAAGGCGTGGCGCTAGAGTTGAGGATTTGTACGGCTGTGATTTAGATGGCTTTTCAGTTACTCTTGCAAGAATTAACTTTGTCTTATCAGGCAACTGCTCTGATAAAGATACCTTACAGGAGCATTTATTAAAGTGCGATACCATCACCTGCAGAAGTCTGCCTCAGATTGATGTAGTTTTGGGAAATCCGCCATGGGGATCCTGCGATGATGAGAAAGTTGTTTCTCGCTATGCCAGAACTTTAATTTGCGCAGAGAAAAAGCGACCTTGTTTTGCCGATCTTTTCGTTGAGAGATCATTAAATTTATTAAAAGATGGTGGTATCGTTCAGTTCGTTCTGCCTGAGGCTTTATTAAATGTTGCCTCACATGAGACTATCAGATCATTTATCACTGAGCATGCTCGTGTACGTTCTGTGCGTTATTTAGGCGAGGTATTTCATGCAGTTCAGTGCCCAAGTGTAATTTTAACTTTAGAGAAAACCTCATTTAGCAATGCTTCAGGCGATGTGATTGTAAATGTAGGTGACTCAAATTACATTGTGCGTCGTCAAAGAAAAGGCTCTGATTTTAATTTCAAGGTTACAGATCAGGAAGCTTTAGTTTTAGATAAGATGGATGATCTTGAGCACTGTGTAAAGCTAAAAGGTCATGCTAAATTTGCTTTAGGTATTGTTACAGGCTCAAACAATAATTCAATCTTTAAAGAGAAAATTGATGGATCTGAACCTGTTTTAAGAGGTCTTGATATTGAGCCTTTTAAAATTAACTCACCAGACAGCTTTATCAAGTATGAAGAAGGTGCTTTCCAGCAAGTAGCTCCAATGGAGCTTTACAGAGCCAAAGAGAAACTTGTTTACAGATTTATTGCAAAGTATCCAATTGTTGCTGTTGATACACATGGAATGCTTACTCTAAACAGCTGTAATCTGCTCGTTCCTGAATTTAAAGATCTGTCAGCTACTTATTTAGCTGCAGTTTTAAATTCAAGTGCAGTCCGTTTTTACTTTGAAAAGAAGTTCCATACAATTAAAATCTTACGCTCCTTACTAGAAGAAGTACCCGTACCTGTAGCTTCAAAAGAAGATCAGATGTACATTGAGTTTTTAGTAGAAGAGCTAAAAGAAGCCGATGAGGCAACTTCAAAAGAGATCATTAAAAAGATTGATAGAAAGATTGCTGAAATCTATGGCTTGGGAAAACGAGCTTTAAAACTTATCAGTCAAGTTTAATTGCAAAACACGGCGATTTAATTTAGAATTTTGAAAAATTTTTAGGAGATCTGAACATGTTTAACATGGGTAATATGATGAAGCAGGCTCAAATGATGCAAGAGCGTCTGCAAAAAGCACAGGAAGAAATCGCTAACTTAGAAGTAGTTGGTGAGTCAGGTGCAGGTATGGTAAAGGTAACCATGACTGGTTCTCATGAAGTTCGCCGTGTTGAAATTGATGACTCAATTTTCAAAGATGATAAAGAGATCTGTGAAGATCTTTTAGCAGCTGCTTACAACGACGCTCATCGTCGTATTGAAGAGCAGTCAAAAGAGAAGATGGCTGCTGTAACCGGCGGTATGCAGGTACCTCCAGGCTTAAAGCTACCATTCTAATCATGTCATCTAGTGCTCTGCTTGATAGTCTAATTGAGTCTTTACAGGTCATGCCAGGTGTAGGACCTGTAAGTGCTACTAGAATTGCCTATTACCTTTTAGACAGAAAGCGTCAGGAAGGTCTGAATATGGCACAAGTAATCGAGCAGAGTCTTAAGAACATTTCTTTATGTCCTCATTGCAGGAACTATACAGATCAGGAAAACGAGCCCTGTGAACTTTGTAAATCAGACAAGCGCAGAAGTTCTGGCAGTATCTGTGTAGTAGAAACTCCTACAGATGTTTCTGCAATCGAATCAAGTTCATCCTATTCAGGAAATTATTTCGTACTTCATGGACACTTAAGTCCATTAGATGGTATTGGTCCTAAAGAATTAGGTCTTGATGTTTTACGTTCTCGATTAGAGTCAGAAGATGTCAAAGAGTTAATTCTTGCACTAAGCCAGACTGTAGAAGGTGATGTAACAGCATCCTATATTGCAAGTATGGCTAAGAAGTATGGAATTACAGTTTCAAGAATTGCAACAGGTGTGCCTTTAGGCGGAGACTTAGGCTCAGTTGACGGTAATACTCTTGCTATGTCATTTAACTACAGAAGAAATATGTAGTTTTGATTTTTTTCTTGTTTTTTGAAGTATATTTCTATTCTTTTTGCCATAAAGTAGCTAGTATTTACCTATCTTTTGATAGCTATTTTCATTTGGTGAAAAAATGTTACTTTTTTTTATAATTTTGATTGCGTTCTTTGTCGTATGCAGTGCTCTAAATGATAGTGAAAACGAGCAAAAATCTAGAAGTTCCTCTAAAGCATCATCTTCATCAAAAACAACCATATCGTATTCTTCCTCAAAATCTCCATCGTCATCGTCGTCTTATTATTCAAGAACATCTAGTCCAAGTGTTAATAATGATTTTAAGCCTATAACTCATAATAGTAATTTGCATTCAGGAGAATCTGAGATTGCTCGTGCGAACAGTGATGTATTATTGCATGTTTTAAATCCTTATATACAAGCACATTCATCTCCGATAGTTGAGTATCTACAAGATCATGGAATTACTTGTTTATACCATTTCACTGAAGAATCAAATTTAGAAAGTATAAGAAGATACGGCTTGATATCAAGAAATGAAATAAATTCAAGAAACATAAATGTTGTCTGTGGCGGTGATGACTTGTCTAGAAGATTGGACGATAGAGCTAATCTTAGTGGTTATGTTAGACTTAGTTTTTGTAGTGATTTGCCTATGAGATATAAGTTGATTATGAATGGAAGACGATTAGTTCTTTTAAAAATAAATTTGAATGTAATAAAAAACGATACCATCATAACTGATATAAACGCAACAGATAACAACTGTAGAAGAGGTGAGGGGCTTGAAGGATTAAAAATGTTGGACTTTGATTCGTTCAAGTTGGAATTAAGAGAAACTCATAGAGGAACTCATGAGTATAAAGCAAGGCAAGCTGAAGTATTGTTACACTCTATAAGAGTAGATGATATTTTAAATCTAGACGATCCAATACAATTATACTGATGAACATTTCTTTATCAGACGTCTAATTTTGAAGTTTTAAGTTTTAGTGGTGATTATTTATGGCAAACAGACCATATTTTTCAATATGTGAAGATGGAAATTCATTTTATAAAGAAAAAAGTGTCGATTTTGAATACTTCTCTGGTTTTTCAATTGTACAAAAACATAAATCAATTAGCTCTCTTCATGAATCAATTTTAAAAGTGAAGCCAAACGCCAAAATACTTGAGGTATCAAGAAAATCTGAAAATCCTTTAGGTAATAGCTTAAGTGCTTTTAATCTTCTATATGAATTTGATGACGGAAGGAAAGTCCCATTAGAAAATGTATTTCAGTCATCAAAAGTTTTTAGAAATGGCGGTCCATATTTAGAGCTTCTAAATGTAACTCCAGTTGAAGCTAAAAGATATGAAAAGCTTAAGACTTCGGGCGAGCTTACGAAGTTTGTTCTAAATGGAGAGGAATGGCCGTTAGAGCCAAAGACTATGTTTTATGATTATATATACATAAAATCTTTGCTATCTAATAAGAATTTGTGCGAGCAGTTGTTAAATTTTGATACTTTTACAGATATTGAATTTAATCCAAAAAAGTCATTTAATTGCCAAGCTCGTTCTGTTGCTATCTGTGTCTCTCTTTTAAAATCAAGGAGAATTCATGATTATCTACAAGACAAAGATCTATTTAAAGAAATATATAAAGATCAAAAGGTAGAACCAATCCAAACTAGCTTATTTTAAGTGAATTTAGCTGTTAGCTTTAAAGTTGTGATCAGTCATTTTAAAATTGGCTGATCTGCTTTATTTTCAATTAATTCTCATTTTTTTTATCAATAGTAGCTCAAAGTAGTCTATAAATTTATTATTTGATGTAAAACCAAAATCATCGTCAAATTACTCTTGAAAACAAAAGCCTTAATCCCCATATAGTCTTACAGATATTCAGATGCGACAAAAGCATCTTAGACTTATGGAGAATAATTAAAAATGACAGCTACTGTACATGGCTTTCAGACTCAAGTTACTAAACTTTTAGATTTACTTGCAAATTCACTTTATTCAAACAAAGAAGTATTCCTACGTGAGCTTATCTCAAATGCATCAGATGCTATTGATAAGTTGCATTTCTTGTCATTGACCAATCAGGATTTAATCAAAGACGATCCTACCTTTAAGATCCAGATCCGTCCTGATAAAGATGCTAAGACCTTAACCATTACCGATAACGGTATTGGTATGACCCTAGAAGAGGCAAACAATCACTTAGGTACTATTGCTGAGTCTGGTACTGAAGCTTTCATGAAGAACCTAACTGGTGATGCAAAGAAAGACTCTCAGTTAATCGGTCAGTTCGGTGTTGGTTTCTACTCAGCATTCATCGTAGCAGACAAAGTAACCGTTGTATCTCGTTCAGTTAACGCAAAGCCTGAAGAAGGTGTACGTTGGGAATCAGATGGTAATGGTACCTTTACTTCAGAGAACGTAAATGTTCCATTCCGTGGTACTCAGATCATCCTACACTTAAAGGATTCAGAAGCTGAATTCCTAGATACCTGGAAACTACGTGAGTGCATTACTAAGTACTCAGATCATATTTCAACTCCTGTAGAGCTGTACGAAGAGAAGTATGAAGCTCCTAAAGAGGGCGAGGATAAGGACGAGAAGAAAGAGCCTGAGAAGAAGTTTGAGTACACTCAGGTCAACAATGCTCAGGCTTTATGGACAAGAGCTCCAAAGGACATTAAAGCTGAAGAGTACAACGAGTTCTATAAGCATTTAAGCCATGACTATCAGGATCCTCTAACCTATGCTCATAACAAGGTTGAAGGTGATCTTGAATATACATCATTGCTATATGTTCCAAAGCAGGCTCCATGGGATTTATATAACCGTCAGAACGAGCATGGTCTAAAGCTGTACGTTCAACGTGTATTCATTATGGATAAGGCAGAAGCTTTCTTACCAAACTACTTACGTTTCATCCGTGGTCTGGTTGATACTAATGCTTTACCATTGAACGTATCTCGTGAGTTATTACAGGAAACAGCTGTAACTCGTAAGTTAAAGAAAGCTTTAACCAAGCGTGTTCTAACCATGTTAGACAAGTTATCTAAGGATAAAGAGAAGTACGCTGAGTTCTACAAGCAGTTTGGTAACGTTCTAAAGGAAGGTCCTGTTGAGGATTATGACAATAAGGATGCTATCTTAAAGCTGTTACGCTTTGCTTCAACTCACAATGAGTCATCTGTTCAGGATGTAAGCTTTGAAGACTACATCTCACGTATGAAGGAAGGTCAGGATAAGATCTACTACATTACAGCTGAGAGCTATGAGGCTGCTGTAAATTCACCTTATCTTGAGAACTTAAAGAACAAGGGTATTGAAGTTCTTCTAATGTGGGATCGTGTTGATGAGTGGTTAATGGGCAATATCACCGAGTTCTCAGGTAAAGAGTTCGTATCTGCAAATTCTCAGGACTTAAAATTAGGCAAGTTAGCTGACGAAGAAGAAAAGAAGAAGCAGGAAACTGTTGCTCAGGAAAACAAAGATCTTGTTGAGCGCTTCAAGAAAGCTTTAGGCGATAAGGTAAAGGATGTTGTTGTTTCAACTCGTCTTATCGATTCACCTTCATGCGTTATTTCTGACACCAATCGTATGATGACTATGCAGATGCGTCGTCTGCTTGAGGCTAGTGGTCAGAAACTACCTGACGAGAAGTTCACTCTTGAGATTAACCCAGAGCACAAGCTTGTTCAGAAGGCATATGCTGAGGCTGATGAATCAAGATTCTCTCAGTGGGCTGACTTAATTTATGAGCAGGCATTACTTGCAGATCAAGGCGCTCTAAAAGATCCAAGCACCTTCGTAAAGGCAATGAATACTCTGCTTTTAGGTTAATAAAGTTAATTTTGGAGCTGATACACTCTTTGATATTAGCTCCTAATTTTAAAGGAGATCTGATGATCTCCTTTTTCATTTCTTACGCTTTATTAAAATCCATTCTTACAATTTACATTTCTTAACTTCTCTTTAACAAATTTGCTTAATAAGCTCATCTTGATTTAACAGACTCTACTTAACATAAACAACGTGCAATGGGCACAGAGAAATAAATTTAAGAGAGTAAAAATGAAAAAGTCATTATTAGCTTTAGCAGTTTTAGCTACAACAGTTTCAGCAAATGCAGCAACAGTTTACGAAAAAGATGGTGTGTCATTAAAGGCAGATGGTCGTGTACAGGCTGTAATTTACAATGGCGCTAACAAATTAGCAGGTGAGAGTGATTCTACTTTGCAGAACTCAGCTCGTTTTGGTATTGGCGGTTCTACTAAAGTTGGTATCGTAAAATTAACCGGTTACTCACAGTGGGATATGGCTGATGGTAACTCAAAAGTAGGTAACGGTATTAAAGGTCGTGATCAGTTCGTTCAGGCTGATATCGATAACTTTGGTGGCTTCAAAGCTGGTCGCTTTAAGGGTGCAATCAATTATGTTCAGTCAACAACTGATATTTTTGATGATTACGGTGATAATGCAATTACCGCTAACGATGAGCGTAACTCAGGCCGTATTGAGTATGCATTCTCAACTAACGGTTTTGATTTAAAGTTAGGTTATTTAACCGCTAACGATTCTTACAAGTTAGAGCAGGGTTTTAAGTCTCACAAAACTGTAGCTGTTAACGATGGTGCTTCAATTGCAGCAGGTTATACCTTCGATAATGTAGGTTTTGGTCCATTATCAATTCGTGCAGGTTATGAGTTAATCAATGCTCAGAATGACAATCATTTAGATGAGAATGGTTTTGCTGTATATGCAACAGATCTTGATAAAGTAAATACATACTCTGTAGGTGCTTTATGGGGCGATTTAGCTCAGGGTTTCTATACAGGTTTAGTTTATAACAACCGTACCTTCAAGTTCCGTGAGGCTAATGCTGAAGACTTAAAGACTAAGGGCTTTGAGTGGGTGGTAGCATACACCTTAGAGTGTGGAGTAAGCTTCAGAACCGGTTACAACGTAATTAACTTCAGCCGTGATGCTAAATACGGTAAGGATATCGATTTTACCCAGAAATCAATCCCTGCTTACATCAACTATCAGGTAACTCCAAACTTCAATGTATGGACAGAAGCTCGTTTTGATGTAACTAACGAAGACGATTTAGCAGGTATCAATAAGTACAAGATCAATGCTTCTTATACCTCAGATAAGAACTTTGCAAGCTTAGGTGCTCGTTATACTTTCTAACTAAAAGATTTGATATTGATTAGATAGATAATCCCTCTTTTCCTGCCTAGAATGGCAGGATTTTTTTCTTCAGTTTTTTTACTTAACAAGACTAGATGCTCTGTAAAATGCCTTGCTAAAGCCTGAAAGGCTGAAATACAGATCAAAATCTCCAATCTTGAAATTAACTTCATTACCTTTTTTAAACTGACTTATGAGCTCATCATTTTTGTTTTGTGGTACAAAGCATTCATGTAAAGTTTCATCTTCAGCACACTTAGCTTCAAAGTTAATGCTGTATTTATTATCAACAGCAATGGACATATCAACTAAGTAGTACTTAGGTTCCATGCCTTTGTCAGGTACATCTTTAGTTCTAATAATTTCAATTAGATAAAGCTCAGGACTTAAAAAGTCCAGAAAGATCCCCACATTGTTTTGAGTGTATTTTGACCCCAGTCTTGCTGTTTTTTGTCCATCAATGACAAATGATCCTGTTATCCATTCGCCATGTTCTCTTACATTAGAAAAAACACCATTACCAGCAAAACAAGACTGATGAAGTGTAAAGACTGCTATTGAAATGAGAGTGAACTTTTTTAGTAATTTTGAGCTCGTCATAGAGTAAACCTTAATACCATCATCTACGATTTTTGTAACAGAACAAGTAAAAGGCAAGTGGAAACGTAAGAGTATGAGAGTGGTATCCCAATATTTAGTCTTTTGTCTGTAGTTTTTTATTTAATATCAAGAACTTTTTTGGGAGGAATAAAAGACAATTACACATTATTAATTTTAAATTTAATGTGTGATTGTAAAATTATTGTCATTGACAATGACACATTATTTACATATTATTTAATGTGTCGTTGTATATAGGTAATAAAATGTCATTAGATGAAAAAATAAAAAAGCTTCTTGAATCATCAGATGATGGAACGATCTCAACATCTCAGGTAACAGCCGCAGGTCTTCACCGAAGCGTATTAAGATCTCTTGTAGAGAGAGGAGAAATATACAGATTTGGAAGAGGTCTATATGTAAAAAGTAGTTCTTGGGAAGATGATTTTTACCTATTGCAACGAAAATATAGTAGAGGCATTTATTCTCATGATACAGCTTTATATTTATTGGGATTCTCTGAGAGAGCTCCTGTTAAATACACTATGACCTTTCCTAAAGGATACAATGCACCTTCTCTAAAAAATGAGAATTTGGTTATCAAAAGAGTTGTTCCAGAAAATTATGATTTAGGAATAATTGAATTTGAATCTCCTTCTAGGAATCTTATACATATTTATGATTTAGAGAGAACTCTATGTGACATTCTTAGAGGTAAAGGAAGTGATATTCAAATTATTAATTATGCTATGAAAATGTATGCAAAATCTAAGGTTAAGAATATTCACAAATTGATGAAGTATGCAGTGCAGTTAAGAGTAAAGCCAAAGATCTTGCACTATATGGAGGTTTTGCTTTGATCACAAATAACCCAATGCAATTAAAAGCTTACATAAAGAAAATAGCCGTTGAGAAAAACATATCAGCGCAGCAGGTCATGCAAAACTATATGTTAGAACGCTTACTTGAGAGAATTTCTCTTTCGGAATTTAAGTATAATTTTATTTTTAAGGGGGGCTTTCTAATTTCAGCAATTGTTGGCCTAGACTATCGATCTACTATGGATCTAGATACAACAGTTAAAGGGTTTACCTTAACAAAAGAAAAAATCCTAGGGATTTTTAATGAAATATGCAAAATTAAAATTCTCGACGACATTATGTTTGAGGTTGTAAAAGTAGTTGATATCAGAGAAACTGATGATTATCCTGGACTTAGAGTTTCACTCAAAGCAAATTATTATCCTATAAGTGTTCCTATTACAGTAGATGTTACAACAGGTGATGTGATAACACCTCGTGAGATTGAATTTTCATATCCTTTACTATTTTCAGATCGTACTCTAAAAATTCTTTCTTATAACTTAGAAACTGTTTTGGCTGAAAAAATTGAAACAGTGCTTTCACGTAATGTTGCTAGCACTAGACCAAGAGATTTTTATGATATCTATATTCTTTATTCGTTACGTAAACATGAATGTAAAAAGAGTGTTTTACTATCTGCTCTAAAAAAAACTGCGAATAAACGCAATAGTTCAGTTTATTTGATAGATTACAAAGAAATTATACAAGAAATTCGTAGTAGCAAAGAACTTAAAGCAAGATGGAAAAACTATAGATTATCGTATGATTATGCTAAAGATATTTCTTTTGAAGATACATGTAATGTTATCCAGTTAATTATGGATGATATTGAATTATAAAATTGTAGACCTTTAAAATAACTCTTGAAAACAATAAACCTGCCCGTCTAAAAAGAAGGGCAGGTTTAGGAATTTATAGGTTCAGTCCTAAAAACTGTGGGATCTTTGATCAATCATCTTCCAAAGATCTCCACCTTTGTCTTGAGGCATCAAACAGTTTAAGAAAGAAATACTCATCATCAGGTAGACCATAACTCTTCCTTCTGATGGTCTTGATCTTCTGGTTGACGCCTTCAACTTTTCCGTTAGATAACGGATATTTTGCGTGACTGACTATGCCATCAAAATGATCCTTCAGAAGCTTTCCAAACCATTGGAAATGCTCATTTTCAGAGTCTTCACAGAACTTGATGATATATTCAATCTTAGCTTTCATTCTGTCAGTAGTGTTCTCTCTGTATGCAGCTTCAATAGCCTCTTTTAGAAAGTCTAAGCTGAACAGAAGCTCATTCTGACAGAGCAGAGTGTAATACCTACCAAGCTGATTGCCTGTCTGCTCTACAGATTCTTTTTTAAAGAGCTCAGAGCCTTTTGAAATCTCTTTACCTAAAAAGGCGTCATTATCTTTGGTTCTAAGTGTTGCCTTTTTAGACGTAAGGATATATTTACATCCCTTAAGAGCTTTAGCTCCTTCTATATCACCTGCTTCAATGAGTCTTTTCTGCTCATCCTTACGTACTTGTGATACCACCTTGTCATTAAAGTTCTTAACAATATGGAAGTAATCATAAACTATCTTCAGGTGAGGACATTTCTCTTTAAATGCTTCCTCAAAGTCAGAGTTCATATCTGATGATACAGCCTCTACCTTAGACATCCATTCAAGACCTACGTGCTCTATAAAGTCATAGACAACCTTTTTCTTTTTACCAGCCTGCAACCACAGAATACAGCCAGTCTCCATATTCATGATAAGCGTTGCATAGCGATAGCCATCATGCAGCTTAAACTCGTCTATACCAAGGTATCTTGCCTGTGTTTCAGGTTTTATTAAAGCTCTGTGTCCTTTTTTATCTACAGTGACATATAAAGCTTCAAGCCTTGCCTTATCTATGTCTTTGACAACATTCTTATGCAGTCCTGTAATATGAGCCACTTCCTTTAAGGTCATACCGTAAGCTAGCAGTGTTTCAGCATATTCCCTTAAAGGCTCTGTCAACAGATGTTCTTTGCTTTTGAATGGAATATCTGTGATTTCACTGTATTCACAGTTCTCATTAGAACATCTGTACCTGTATCGCTGAACCGATACCGCACTGTATTTACCGCCCATAGGTATATGCCTTAGGCTGGTAGTACAAAGTCCGTTCTTATGTAAGATAGCTCCACATTTAGGACAAATCCTGGGCTTGTCTGATTTATCATCATAAAAGCCATTTAGATGATATTCGTAAGTCTTGTGTTTATAGGGCTTTTGCTTTGTTCCTATATTACGTATTACAGGTTCAGTCTTAAAATAAAGCTGCTTAAAGTTTGTTAAACCTGAAGGAATTGCAACAATTCCTTCTTCAATATTAACTTTTACGTATTCTGGTGCTTGATCTAACTGTGCATTATAAGTACTATTCATTTGGGTCTCGTGTATTGGTTTTTGTTGTTAAAAACATTATACATTGAGACCCTTTTTATTTCTTAACTTTCACCTAATCCCACAATTTTCTGTACTGACCCAATTTATATAGTTAAGACTTTTTATTCCTGAATCTCAGGTAACTTATCTTTAACTTCCTTGTTTACGATGTTTGCAACACAAGAATCTGACCAAACATTTAATGCAGTTTCAATCATATCAATTACAGCATATACAGGAAGAATAATACCCATTAGAGCTACTGGAACGTTCATTGATGATACTAATGAAAGTGTTAAGAAGTAGCAACCCATAGGAACACCTGCGTTACCAACAGCAGCGAAGGTAGCGATAAAGATCCAAGCTACGATAGTACCAAAACCAATATCAATACCTGCATTCTGTAACAGATAGATAGAGGTGATAAGAATGAATGCTGCGCAACCGTTCATGTTGATGGTGGTGCAGATTGGTAGTACGAAACGTGAAACTCTCTTGTCTACCTTTAAGTTATCTTCAGCTGAAGCGATAGTAACTGGCAGTGTACCTGCTGATGACTTTGAGAATAAAGCTACAGCTAAAGCAGGTAACATACCACGAGCAATCTTTAATGGGTTTAAACCTCTTAAGAGTAGGATTGCAGGTAAGATGATGAACATCTGAATTAAGTTTGAGCCGATAACAGCACCAAAGTATGATGCGATACCACCGATGATTACACCTGCTTCTAACTGAGCTACTAACTGAGCTGTGAAAGCTAAGATACCGATAGGTAAGATCCTAATTAACCAGTGAATCAGTACGAATAACAGATCCTGGAAACCGATGATGAAATTTACAAGAGTGTGTTTAGTATCTGACTCTGGTAATGAAGCAATACCAAGACCGAAAGCTGCTGCAACTAATAAGATTGACAGAACGTTACCTGCAACAAATGGTTGTAATAAGTTGTTAGGAATGATGTTCTGAATGTGCTGTAAGTATGATAAAGACTCATACTGTGATACAGCAGCTGCAGCAGATTCACTAGGATTGGTTACGTTAGCAGGAGCAATGTAAGTAAATAGAATTGCACCAACTAAGGCTGCCAAGATTGTGGTTAATAAGGTATAGAAAATGGTGTGACCGAAAATAGTACCACCTTTAGAACCTTTTGATAACTTAGCTAAGGTTGAGATCAAGCTTACTGCAATTACAGGTACAGCTACGAAGCTGAATAATCTTGTGAATACAGTTGCAATGAAGTTGAAAATATCATTTAAGGTTTCATTTCCAAGGTAACCTAAAATGGCACCAATAATCAGTGCACCGATGTAAAGAACAGCAGTAATTATTCTGCTCTTCTTACTAATTGAGGCATAGGCAGTGTTTGTAGCCTCATTGATTCTCTGTGAATTCTCTGACATAAATCATCCTATTGTTAACGTTATATGCTTTGATGTCGTGTGGGTAATTACTTCCCACCGGCATCTTTATTATTAAATTAGTCTTGATGATATAAAGCTGTTGATAAGTATCTATCACCGTTATCAGGAAGAATAACCACGATGGTTTTTCCTTCGTTCTCAGGACGCTGTGCTAATTGTAAAGCACCTGTTAGGGCTGCACCTGAGGAAATACCGATGAATAGACCTTCATTTTGAGCTAATAGACGACCGTTGTTAAAGGCATCCTCATCCTTGACACCAATGATCTCATCTACAACAGACTTGTCGTAAACACCTGGAATGAAACCTGCTGAGATACCCTGGATCTTGTGAGGACCTGGCTTACCACCTGATAAAACAGGGGAAGCTGCTGCTTCTACAGCTACAACTTTGATATCTTTATTTTTTTCTTTTAAGAATTTACCTGTACCTGATACTGTACCACCAGAACCTACCGCTGATACAAAAATGTCTACCTTACCTTCGGTATCTTTGTAAATCTCAGGACCTGTTGTCTCGTAATGAGCTTTTGAGTTTGCCTGATTTTCAAACTGCTGTGGAATAAAGGTGTTTGATGATGCCTTTGCTAATTCCTGAGCTTTCTCAATAGCACCTTTCATGCCTTTAGCACCTTCAGTTAAAACCAAATTAGCGCCATATGCTTTTAAGATATTGCGTCTTTCAACTGACATTGTCTCAGGTAAAACTAGAGTAACTGACAGACCAAAAGCTGCACCTACTAAAGCTAAACCGATACCGGTATTACCAGATGTAGGCTCAATGATCTTAGTGTCTTTATTGATTTTGCCTGAATCTAAAGCATCTTTAATCATGTAATAAGCTGCTCTATCTTTTACAGAGCCTGATGGATTCATAGCTTCGAACTTAGCTAAGATCTTTGCTTTTAAATTTAGCTTTTTTTCAAGATTGGATAATTCAACTAATGGGGTATTACCGATTAGTTCAACTACTGACTTATATACTGCCATATGTGCTACTCCAAATTTACCTATTTGAATCTATAAATTTAAATCTTTAAGATGTTTAATCTTTTATCAATGTCTATATGAAAACATATATAAATCAAAAACAAAATACCTAAATTTATGTGTCATTAATGTTTGCACCAATAGTGAACATGTTTAATAAAAAACTCTTTTAAAATCAATTAACTAGAAAACATAGTAATTTACTATGTAATTTAATAAAAATTAAATTCCTATATGAATACTAGGTAATTAACCAGAGTTTTATAAATATACAAAATTATCGTAATGACACAATATATAAAATATTAGATATGTAAGCTAATTCTGTGTATAATGTAGCATTACGTTATTTTTCACTTTTATGCAAAATATCGTAAAATTAAATAAGTTTTATTTATTGAGTTTTATATATGGCAAACGAAGATCTGTTCCCGCTCAGCATGATAGACAATATCAGAGCACATCCTGAAAATTACCGTCTTTTAGAGAAGATCCCTCTCACTATTGAAGGTGTAGATACTCATTTTCCGATAAAACTTAATGAACCAGTACAGGGCGAGAAGTTATATTCAGTAGTTTTTCTTGATACTGAAACTACTGGTATGGATCCTGTTAAAAACAAGATCATTGAATTAGGTATGGTAAAGGCTACTTTCTCTCTAGAAAGAAAGCTTTTAATCTCCGTAGACCGCTACTATGATGAGTTTGAAGATCCTCATGAGGCAATTCCACCAGAGATTGTTGCTTTAACTCATATTACCGATGAGATGGTAGCAGGAAGATGCTTTGATGATGAAATGGTTGCTAACTTCTTATCCGGTCGTCCTTTAATCGTAGCTCACAATGCAGCCTTTGACAGACCTTTCTTTGAAAAGAGATTCTCTACATTAACCAATCTTTCATGGGCCTGCTCATTAAAAGAGGTTCCTTGGAAAGCCTTAGGTTTCCCTGGAGCAAAATTAGAATATCTAAATACAGTTTTAGGCTATTTCTATGATGCTCACAGAGCGTATGTAGACTGTTTAGCTCTACTCTGGGTAATGTATGTAAGAAGTGATGCTTTTGGAGCTTTAGTTAAGAGTGCTTTAACTCCAAGCATTAAAGTAATCATTCAGGGTAATACCTTTAGTATCAATCAGGATTTAAAGAGACTTGAGTTCAGATTTGAGCCAAATACTAAAACCTGGGCACGTTTTGTATCAGATAAAGAACAGGCAGAGAAATTAAAATCAACACTTGAGACTACCTATAAAGAAGGTGCTGTTAATTTTTCAGTTGAATTTAAAGAATTCAATGCCAAAACCCGATATAAACGTTAGCTGCTATTAACGCAGTGCAAAAGTATAAACAAAGATAATTTGGACTAAAAAGATTATTTTGACATAGAGGTTAGCTATATGAACCTTCTTGTAAAGAAGGGAACATCCTTTTTAAAAGAATTCCAGAACTTTGCTGTAAAAGGTAATGTAATGGACATGGCAATCGGTGTGGTTATCGGTACTGCATTTGGCAAAATCGTGTCATCTTTAGTTGCTGATATCATCATGCCAGTAATCGGTCTATTTGTAGGTAGCATTGATTTAAAAGATCTTGCATTCACTTTAAAAGATAAGACTGATGATGCTCCTGGTATCGTTCTGACTTATGGTGTGTTCTTGCAGAACGTCTTAGACTTTATCATCGTAGCTTTTGCTATCTTTATCTGCATTAAGATCATCATCAACTTAAAGCACAAAGTATTAAAGGATGAGTCAGATGAAAATGCTGCAGCACCCGAGCCTGAGAATATTGTGTTATTAAGAGAAATCCGTGATCTCTTAAAAGAGAAAAATCAGAAGTAAATTTTGATTGTGTCTTTGGAGCTCAGCATCATAAGTAGATCCTGAGCTCTTTTTATTTGTGCTGTATGTGTCCTAGAATAGGTGAACTCCTTTTGAGACCTTGCTATGTTATTGAATGTACCTAGCTACAATTATGCAGCACAAATTAAAAAGCTCAGATTTTACTCTGAGCTTTCTTATAAGAACTTATGTTAGCTAGTCATCGAACTCTTTATTGATAGCGTTCTTCTTGATGACAATGCCACATACATCTAAGTCATTATCAGCTTCTTCACTAAACTCTTTGCTGTCTTTATAAAGAGCAATTAACTGATCATAAGCACTCTTCTCGCCGTTCTTTTCAGAGATTTCTATTACTCTTTCAAGACCAAAGTGCTCTTTATCTTTGTTAATTACATCTTTGATGCCGGCTCCTGCAAAAATCATACTGTCAAGATATGTAAATTTGCCTTTTGAGTTTACATAGGTAATTAGCTTATCTGAGCATAACTCTAACTGAGTCTCTATAGGTTCTACTGACTGACCTTTATGCTCGTGTACAACGATAGGTGATCTTAAACCTGCCTGTGAGAAAATAAAGTTGCCAGTGTACTCACTTAAGATCATGGCAAAAATTGAGATGGTAAAGTTCTCTCGTTTCTTTTGCATCAGAATGTGATTTAAGTCAGTGATAGTCTCACCAGGTAATTTATTGTCCTCTGTAAAAGACTTTCTGATAAAGCTTGTGCACAGAGTAATAGCATTGGTTGCTGCAATGCCGCTCTTTGAACATGCACCAAAGACAATACCGATATTATCTTTATCTACTCTAAAGACATCATAGAAATCTGATGGTTTCTTCTTAGAAGGCATAATGAAAGATGCAATATCCAAGAACTTGGATGCAGGCATATCAGAACCGTCAGGCATCAGATCTTTGTGTACATCACTTACCATGGTGTAGATTGCATTCTCTGTTGCCTCAAGAGTTTCTTTCTTGGCTTTATCCTCGATTTCCTGTTCTTTTGAAGCTACGTTCTCACAGATTGAACGGCCTAATGAATTTAATGATTCGGTCAGTTTCTTGAGTTTTACATAGTTCTGCTTGCTAGGATCGATCTTTTCGGTGATTTCATCCATCTTAGCTTTTCCTGAGAGCACATTAGCTGCCATTACATCTACGTTGTTGGTAATAGCATTTAATGAGCTTGAAATCTTTTCTAAAGATTTTAAGAATCCAAAAATGAGTAATGAAGCTAACAGGGCACTTAGGATTAAGATAATGAAGTTGAAGTAAACTACAGGCTTGATGATGGTGCCTTTAATAGTTTCTACAACTACATATACATCATAGTCTTTGATGTACTTAATTGTGCAGAGCTTTTCTCTGTCATCATTATTAGAAAGCTCTGTTTGCAGTTCATTTACTTTTGCATCTTTATAGAATGATGCTGGAATATCTTCAGCTTTGAATTTATTGTCACTTGAAGCTACAACTTTAAAGCTGTCATCTACAACAGTAATTTTCGAATTACCGTCTTTTACAATATCGTTTAAAGAGATCTTTGAAATAGCATCTTTAAATGAGAGGGGGGTAAAGATCTGATTAGGCTGTAACTTTTCGGTATAGAGGTAATTCTTGTCATTGACGTTTTCAATCTTATAGCCTACAAATTTCTTGCCTTCTGATAACTTACACCAGTAGTTATCAAGTTTTACACCATTCTGTTTTAATGAGTCTTTTACACCGTCTTCAAAAGACTTTGGAATATTCAAGATAGCCATACAGTTATCAGAATCTGGTAATTCAACAGAGGTTTCAAATAACTGATTGGTTGCATTTGACTGGGCAAAATAAGTGAAAGTAGCAAAGTCTAAAAGATCTTGCTTGTCGTATGTCTGGTGAAACTTTTCTAAAGCTTCATATTGGACATTAGAAATACTGTTGATGAAGTTAAGTTTTTCTTTTTCAATATTTGAAGTAGCATAGTTCTCTAAAGATGAACTTAGGATGCCTAAAACCTCATCATGATTCTCAAACTGTGTCTTTATTGCATTATCGTATATAGCAGTCTGATTATATAAACATAGTGCTGAGGCCAGTACTGTAAAGCCACCAGCTAAAGAAACGATTAATTTATGCTTAAGTTTCATAGTTGACCTATGTGTATTTATTTGCAAGCAAATGCTTGATGTAATCAGTCAACACTCAATAGGTAAATTGAGAGTCAACAAAACATCATTATTTATAATATTCTGTTTTTTAGCAAAAGCCGTGCCGCTTTGTTAACCAATGTTAACATTTGCTAAAGTGGACTTTAGCCACATCTTCCTAAAGGCAAAAAATAGCACAATAAACAGAGTTTTTAATTGTATCTTCTATAGATTGAATTATAGCTGTAAATCGCTACTAGATTAAAGATTTAAAAAGACTTTTTTTGTTTTTGTGTGATAGGTTTACTTAATTTTTGAATTTTATGTTTATCTTCACAGAGCATGTGATGTTCTTTTTTTATCTTCATCTCAAGATAGTAAAAGCTGTTGGAACTTTCATATGAGAATTAGGTCTAAATTTTTGGAAATTTAGACTTTATGGCATAAAATATCGTCACAATAAAATTTAAGCAAAATACAGTTATGGAAGATATATCTAATAAATTAACCATCAAAGACAGATTCAGAGGTTTCTTACCTGTAGTAGTAGATGTAGAAACAGCAGGTTTAGATCCTAAAAAGAGTGCTTTGATTGAAGTTGCGATGATGACCGTTAAGATTGATGAAAAAGGTCAGTTTGTACCCGACGAAATCTTTAGCGCTAATATCAGACCTTTTGAAGGCTCTGAGATTTGTCAAAAGAATATTGATTTTTTACATATTGATCCTTTTGATGAAAGCAGAAATCTTGTGACAGAGTCAGATGCTTTGTTACCTATGTTCAAAGCTATTAAGAAGAAGCTAAAAGAACAGGGCTGTAAGAGAGCAATTTTAGTAGGTCATAATGCACATTTTGACCACTCATTTATCTTTGCAGCAATTGAGAGATTAAAAGCTGCTTCAAAATCACCATTCCATCCATTCTCTGTTATTGATACGGCATCCTTATCAATGCTGGTTTTAGGTCAGAGCGTGTTGCAAAAAGCCTGCTATGCGGCTAAAGTCGATTTTGATCAGAACTGTGCTCATGGCGCAGCTTATGACACTTTAAAGGAAACAGAATTATTCTGTGCTATCTTAAATAGATTTACTAAATTCTGCGGTATGCCAGAGCCTGTAGACATTGAGATTGATTACAATAACTCTAATATCAAAGAAAGCTCAGATGTCAGTGCAGATAATCAGGATTCAAAGAGTGACAGTTCTGATAATAGTGGCAAATAGCTAAGATTTACAGGTAGTATTTGAAGATTATTTGATGAAGTTTCTAAGATACTTTTATTTAATTGTAACAGCTTTTGTTTTAAGCAATTTTGCTTTGGTATGTAATGCAAATGAGCATGAGCACCCGCTTACACCAGAGCATATGCCAAAGCCAGCACCTCCTAACACTATAGCTGGCCTTAAAAAGGCTGCAAAAGCAGGTGACTATGCCTTATTAAGAGGGCAGTTTGTCAGAAAGTTTGAAGATGATATTTTTGAATTTGCTGATGAGTCCCAAAAGGCAATCTTTGTAACTTTTGAAGGTGTAAAGGTGCCATCAGATCTTAGCTTTGGTTATGAGTATTTTCTATGGGGACAGGTACTTGAAAATGACAAGTCTACAGTATTGCAGGCTTTGTTTTTGTCTCCAAAAATGTTCACTAAAGAACACAATTACTAGTTCTAATGTCTTTTAACAGTGCTTATTGTTAAAAGCATACAAAGTTTTTACGTAAAGTTTTAGATAAGAACTCATAAAAAAGGAGTTTATATGAAGTTTTTTGTAACAGGTGTTAACGGTCAGCTCGGTCACGATGTCATGAATGAGTTGCATTCAAGAGGACATGAAGGTGTAGGCTCTGACATTCAGGACGTATATTCAGGTGTAGCTGATGGCACTGCTGTTACGACAATGCCTTATGTAAAACTTGATATTACTGACGCTAATGCAGTTCATGAGGTGCTCTCAAAGGTAAAGCCTGATGCTGTAATTCACTGTGCTGCCTGGACTGCTGTTGATTTAGCTGAAGAAAAAGAAGACTTGGTTAGAAAGGTTAATGTAGACGGTACAGCTAATATTGCTAAAGTCTGCAAAGAACTAGACAGCAAGATGTTATACCTATCAACAGACTACGTGTTCAATGGCTTAGGTGATAAACCATGGGAGCCTGACTGCAAGGATTATGCTCCTTTAAATGTTTACGGTCAGTCAAAGTTAGATGGTGAGCTAGCTGTATCTGGTGCCTTAAAGAAGTATTTCATTGTTAGAATTGCCTGGGTATTTGGTGTTAATGGCAAGAACTTCATCAAGACCATGATTAACGTAGGTAAGACCCATGACACCGTAAAAGTTGTTAATGATCAGATTGGTACTCCTACATATACCTTAGATTTAGCAAGATTATTAGTTGATATGTGTGAGACCGAAAAATATGGTTACTATCATGCAACTAATGAAGGTGGTTACATTTCATGGTATGACTTCTGTGTTGAATTCTATAAGCAATATGGATTAAAGACCAAAGTTATCCCTGTAACAACAGCTGAATACGGTCTGTCTAAGGCAAAGCGACCATTCAATTCTCGTTTAGATAAGTCAAAGTTGGTTAAAAACGGCTTCAAACCATTACCAACATGGCAGGATGCCGTAAAGAGATATTTAGCTCAAGCTAAGATCTAAGCTCTTATTCTCATCTAAATTTCTTTTTATGTCCTGTTAAGTGGATCTTAATAGGGCATAAATATCCTGTTTTCATTAACTTACTGTCAAAAAAGCAAATTTTGTTAAAATAGTCACATCTTTTAACAAATGTTGGTTTAATTATGTTTACAACTACAACTACTTTTATCGTCTACATTTTTGCCATGGTTGTCATCGGCATTGTAGCCGCTCGCTCTACATCTTCATTAAATGATTATGTATTAGGCGGACGTAGATTAGGTCGTGTGATCACCGGTCTTTCTGCCGGTGCATCAGATATGTCTGGCTGGCTTTTAATGGGCTTGCCTGGAGCGTTATTCGTATCTGGTATCAGCCAGGCATGGATTGCAATTGGTCTTACCGTAGGTCAATGGTGTAACTGGAAATTCGTAGCAGCACGTTTACGTTCTTTCACTCAGAATGCTTCAGATGCTCTAACTTTACCTGATTACTTTGCTGCAAGATTCAAAGATAAGTTACGCTTAACTGCAGTTATCGCTGCTTTCATTATCTTAATCTTCTCTGTAGTTTACTGTTCATCTGGAATGGTATCAGGTGCTAGATTATTCCAGCAGACCTTTGGTATGGATTATGAGAATGCCTTACTGATTGGTGCAGTATCCACTATTCTTTACGTATGTATCGGTGGTTTCTTAGCTGTAAGTTGGACTGACGCGGTTCAGGCATCTTTAATGATCTTTGCTTTAGTTATCACTCCTATCATCATTATCTTAGATGTAGGCTCATTTTCAGAGGCTAATGAGTTAGTAGCTCAGAAAGGTCCTGATATGGCTAATATGTTAAAGGGTACTACCATCATCGGTCTTATCTCTTTAGCAGGTTGGGGCTTAGGTTATGTAGGTCAGCCTCATATTCTGGTTCGTTTCATGGCAGCTGCTACTGTTCGCGGTATGGGCGGTGCACGTAGAATCAGTATCAGCTGGATGATCTTCTGTCTTTTAGGAGCTGTAGCAGTAGGTTACTATGGAGTAGCTTTTGCAGCAAAACATCCAGAGCTTACAGTTGATAACCCAGAGCAGATCTTCATTATCGTAACTCAGACATTATTTACTCCATGGATTGCAGGTATCCTGTTATCAGCAATTTTAGCTGCAATTATGAGTACTTTATCTTGCCAGTTACTTGTAGCTTCAACAACTTTAACTGCTGACTTCTATCGCCGAGTTGTAAGACCTCATGCTTCACAGACAGAGTTGGTTTGGATTGGCAGATTCATGCTGTTATTAGTAGCAGCCATTGCTTATATCATTGCTTTAGATCCTAATTCAGGCATCTTAAAGTTAGTTTCATATGCATGGGCAGGCTTTGGTGCAGCTTTCGGTCCTACTGTTGTAATCTCTGTATTCTGGAAGAAGATGACCTTAAAGGGCGCAATTTGGGGTATGATTGCAGGTGCTGTTACCGTAATCGTATGGGAAATTGGTCAGTTCTTTGACTTATACTCATTAGTACCAGGTTTCATCATTTCTTCAGCTGTTATCTTTGTTGTAAGTCTCTTCACACAAAAGGGTAACGAAGAGGTTGAAACACTGTATAATGATCTTGAACGTAAGTTCTGGGAAGAAGTTAAAGATCGTTAAGCTTTAAGCTATTTAAATAGGAGAAAGACTTGAAAAACCTTCCACCTAATGTGTATATGCAGTCCTACCTCCAAAAGGCAGGAGTACGTTTTAACATTAACGTGGTGGATACCATGTGTAAAAAAGGTTTCGGTCTTTCTTTCTATGTATTCTGCATCCTATTCATTTTGTTGTCTGTAATTTACTTTACAGACAATATCTGTATCTTTCCTGATAAAGGTCATTTCTACTTTTTATCAATTTTGGTTATTTTGTATCTTGCTTTGTACGTTGTAAGAGTCGTTCGTTTTAGAATGATAAGAGCAAAGTTAAGAGAAGATAATGATCCTATTGTGGTAGAGGCATACGCAATTGTGCTCTTTGATTTGAGCTCACAGAATTCTGAGAAGATTGTAAAGCCTAAAAAATCTGCAATTCTATATAAAGAGTGTGGCAGTAAGAAACCAAGATTCTTCACAGGTGTTGTCAAGAATAAGATTGAACACCACTATTATAAAGATCAGATTGCTAGGGTATTTATTGATAGAAAACATCCACGTTTCTATTCAGTTGATGACGACAAGTTCTATAAGACAGTATCAGAGAAACTTCCTCAAGAACAGGCTAAGTACGCAATCTCAGCCTTAGAAGGAAAGTTAAATTCTGTATCTGTAAAAAAGGAAAAACAGTAAGTAAGGAAAACTTGGAAATTAGAGTTTTGGTAACACAGCTTAAGCATTAATGCTTACGTATTAAAGGAATGTTGCAGCTCTATTTCTTCCAGTCAACTACAGTCATCGCCTTAATATCATCAGACTCAAGTAAGATCTTATTTGGGTTAACAGCAAAGCGGTGATCGCACATCATCAGCATTGGCACGTCATTTACAGTATCACCATAGCCATAAGAATCCTCAAGAGACAGGTTATGCTCCTTTAAAAACATGTTGATTCTAGTGACTTTGTCTTTTTGAAAGGCTGGAATGCCACAAATCTCACCTGTCAGCACACCATCTTTCTTCTCCATAGGAGAGGCAATAACATATTTGATATCAAGTTGCTCTGCTATGTGTTCTGCTAAATAATCCATAGTAGAGGTTACGATAACCACAGTATCGTGTCTGTCGTTATGAAATTTAATCGCTCTTTTGGCGCCTGGATAAACAACCGGAATGATAGTTGTTTTTACAATGTCATGTAAGATCTTGTAGAGTTTGTCTTTATTCATACCTACAAGAGGTTTTACAGCAAATTTTAAGAAGTCGCTAACATTCAGAGTGCCTTCATAAAACTGCTGTTCAAATGAGTTTAATGCACTGATGATGCTCTTGTCAGCAATACCTCTTTTGACAAATTCACCAATACTGATGTCATTGGTATCGCCACCCACAATAGTGCCATCCATGTCAAAAAAAGCTACGCTCATTCATGTTCTCCTAAAGATTCATTTTCCTCAAAAGACAAAGGCATATTAGCCTCTTCCTGATCGCATTTACCTGTAATAATATCAAAGGTTTTACGCATATCTAAATTTGGAAAATCAAATCTATAACGCCAGGTGGTATAACCTTCATCATCGTTCACTAAGACTTTAGAACTGGTTGCAAAGCCTAATTGAATTAACAGTGAACCTAGTTGCTTTCCTTCTAAAGATTTATCGACACTGCTAATAAATAAAGGATCTTGACCGTCTTTACCATACAGCCATGAGAGATCATTGTTTTTATGCTTTAAAGCATATTTTAAGAAGGTGTAATTGCCAGATGCTGAATATGGATATAACTGACCTTGGTTTTGCATCAGATGTGAAATACTAGCAGGGCACATTACCTTTACAAGGTTGTCTGAAAAGCAGAAACCACCATAGCATTTCTCTAAAATATTAAGGTAATTCTCAGGAGACATCTCTTTTGCTTTAGCAAATTTCTCAATCTGATTTTTAAAGACGATCCTGACTTCTTCTTTAGTGAATCCAAACATTGATTCAAAAGAAGGATCTGAAGACAGATCTTCAACTAAAGGTAAACCTTCAGAATATTCTGAGGCTAATGCAAATTTGGTGTGCCCCGATAACAGACACCATCTAACAGCTTTGTCTGTATGTCTGATGACATTTAGCATATCAAGATAAGTACAGGTAGCCTCAGTTGCTTTTTCTTTATCTGCCATCATGGCAGCTACCATTAAAGGCTTATCATAATTATCAATAATGATAGCCATACTCTCTTGATGTCTTTTATAAAGTGATTCTAGGAGCTTGGTAAAATAAACCTTTGGGGTCATATAGGTATCGAAATGACTTTCGATATGATGAAACCAGAACAGCTCCTGTAAAACATCGATGAGACCTCGTCTGAAGTCTTTTGGTGTTTTGGCTTTAAAATTTTTGAAGTCTAAACAGACGGTATGTCTATAAGGTAATTCTTTTAAAAGACCTTCATCTTCAATCTTACCTACTATGTCTTTTTCACGTCTGATAATTCTATCAGTGGCGCTAGTTAATAATGACAGTCCGAAGCCTCTGGGTCTTGTCATCATATAGATTGAAGGGGTACCACAAGTTTGAGGTGATTCGAGTTTTAAGATAAATGACATCACCTTCAATGATTTGTCACGATTTATCTGTTCTGAAACAATCAGATCTTGAAGGTTGGTATAGACAAGTGAATTTGAATTCATATCTGAAAAGACTCATTACTGGTGGGGGCTCAACCACATCACGGTACCTCGAATAAGAACCCTGGCTGCTTCCTTCCGGACCTGACCTGTTGAACTCTCAACGAGTACGTGAGGACCGAAACCCCCATAGAGCAAAAACATTGTAAAGAAAATGAACTTAATTATCAAGCATTAAGACGGCTATTTTTTGACATGACTTTAATGCAGCGCTTTTAGTATTAGAAAAAGCATTAAGTATAACTAAGATAACCATGCGAGAACAACTGCACTAATTGTCTGAAATTGTGACTAAATTCGTGATAATTATTGAGAATAAAAAGAAATAAATATGCTCATGTAGTATCATGTAACGGAATATTCAAATAAATTACAAATAGCTATTACAAAAACTAAAACATGAAAGATAACAATAAACAAATTCCAGACAAATCAAGACGAGCACCTAAAAGAGATATTGATGGTGTTTTTCTTTTAGATAAACCATCAGGCATCAGCTCAGCTCTGGCACTAACAAAGGTAAGAGGTATTTACAGAGCAAATAAAGGTGGTCATACAGGTTCACTTGATCCTTTAGCTTCAGGTCTGTTACCAATCTGTTTAGGACAGGCTGCCAAATTCTCATCATACTTTTTAGAAGGTTCTAAAAAGTATATAGCAACAGGTAAATTAGGCGTTGTAACTGCAACTGGGGATGCCGAAGGTGAGGTTATCCAGACTAATCAAGTTACTGATGAATGCTCAAAAGTTGAAGAGGTAATGAAGACCTTTATAGGTACTATTACTCAGGTACCGCCAATGTACTCAGCTATTAAGGTAGACGGTAGACCTTTATATAAATACGCTCGTTCTGGTAAGGAAGTTGAAGTTCCAAAAAGACAGGTTGAGATCTTCTACATCAAGCTTTTAGAAAAAACACAAGAATCTTTTACCATTGAAGTTTACTGCTCTAAGGGTACTTATATCAGAACTTTAGTCGAAGATATCGGTCAGGCTTTAGGCTGTGGTGCTCACGTAACCATGCTGCGCAGAATTGAAGTTGATGGTCTGCCAAAAGGAACTATGCATACTCTTGATTACATTCAGGAGTTAGCTGACAAGCGTGAGGATTTTACTGATTTTACAGAATTGGACAGTTTACTCATTCCAATTGATAAGGCTATGAGTTATCTGCCTGCTATTGATATTCCTTATGAGAAAGCTGTGCTCTTATGTCAGGGACAAAGACAGGGTAAGCTTGAAAACTGTAAGTTTGAAGATTGTTCTTTAGACTATACTGATACTATACAAATTAAAACAGATGGGATGTTTATTGGTGTAGGTCATATTCAGAAGGGGGTTCTGATCTCAGACAGAATGATGTCAGATCCTCTTCATACAAATCTTGGTCTATACAAAGACTAATTTTGGAAGTCGCTATGTCAGGTTTTATAAAAACTCTAGCTATGACTTTAGTTTTCTCAACCCTGCTTTGTGGTTGTGAGGATAAGTCTGTTGCTTCATCAGAGAATTTAACTGAAGCCATTAACTCAGAGTTATCAAAACAGGTCATTTGGATGGCGCTTCCTGGCTCCTCTGTTACAGAAGGAACTGTTTCAGCTCCTTTTGTAATTGTCGATCCATACAATTCTAATAATCCTGAAACTAATTATGCAGGTAAAACACAGTACCTAAAAAGAGTTATTGCTTATGCCAAGCTCTTAGAAAAGCATAAGGCTGTAAGGCTCACCGAGGACTCTTTTACTATTACAGCTCCATTTCGTGGTTCAGTAAGAGCCTTTGGTTATAATGTTAAATATAATCAGGATCTCTTGCGAACCATCCAGACTACTCCATTTTATGGTTTGTCTAAGGCTCAGGCAGGAACCGTTGAACTTAAAGACATCATCAATTCAACTACAGTCTTTGAAAAAGATGGAGAAAAGTGTATTGATATTACGTTCTCTATTAAGATGTCTCAAAAGTTAGACTGCATTGATGATGAGATCTTAGAGAGCTCTACCATTACAGAAGAAGTTTCAAGCCTTAGAACAACCTACAGATTAGTTCTTGATGAAAGTGCTAAACGCTGGGTGGTAAGAGATCCTGCTCCATTGCAGATGGATCCTGTTAAAAAATTCTTTAAATCTCTTATAGATGGTTAATATGTCTTTTGAAGATAAAGTCTGGTATCAAAAATTAAGCTCTAAAAATATCCTGGCTGTAGCTCCTCTTTTACCGTTTACAGCATTGTTTGGAGCTGTAACTTCTTTAAGACGTAAGTGCTATAAAAAAGGTTATTTTAAATCCACTAAATTAAAAACGCCTGTCATTGTTGTAGGTGGCATTTCTGTTGGCGGTACCGGTAAGACTCCATTATGTATCGCACTCTTATTAAAGTTAAAAGAATTAGGCTATAAGCCAGGCTTAATCTCTCGAGGTTATCGAGGAAAAGCTGATTCCTACCCACTTACAGTAAACACAGCTACTGATGTAAAACAGTGTGGAGATGAACCTCTTTTAATTAAAATGTCTGTAGGTGACAGTGCTGTAGTTGCTGTTGATCCTGTAAGAGAGCGTGGTGCTCAATATTTAGAGCATTTAGGCTGCGATGTTATAGTAACTGATGACGGTTTGCAGCATTACTCATTAGACAGAGATATTGAAATTGTGGTTTTAGATGGTAAAAGACTGTTAGGCAATGGTCTGTTACTGCCAGCAGGGCCCTTACGTGAAGGCAAATGGCATTTAGATAAGGCTGATTTTGTGGTGGTAAATGGCGTAAGTCATGATCTTAAATACACTTCAATGACATTAGTCCCAAAGCCTGTTGTTGGCCTTAAAGCCTTTGCTCATTTAGAGCATGAAATGGATTATCTGCAAAAAGGCTGTGATGTCTGTGCTTTAGCCGGTATTGGTAATCCTAATCGCTTTTACGATACTCTAAAACAATGTGGCTTTGAGGTAGTAGACACAATCAATGTAGGTGATCACAAAATCGCTGATACTGAGGTTTTAAAAGCTAAAGCCTTAGAGCATCCTGTGGTCATGACCTCAAAAGATGCTGTAAAGTATGCTCATTTAAATCTTGAGAATTTGTATGTTTTAAATATTGAAGCTGTACTTCCAGAGTCATTTTTTGAATCGCTTAATGATAAGATTAAATCACTAGGTAAGTAAGGTTAAGTAACTAATCACAGTTAACTAATCTCAGGAAACAAAGGTAGATAATTTTATGTCCTGTTGTAAGAATAAATCTGTAGAGAATAAATCTGAATATATCGTAGCAATTCCTGCTCGTTATGCTTCAACCAGATTTCCTGGAAAGCCATTAGTATTAGTTGGTGGTATTCCTATGATTAAACGTGTTTGCATGCAGGCTTTAAAGTCTGATGCAAAGATGGTTGTAGCCTGCATTGATGATGAGCGTGTTGAATCTGTATTAGAGGGCATGGATAAGGTTCGTGTCTGCATGACTTCAACAGATTGTAACTGTGGTACAGACAGATTAGCTCAGATGATTGAAAAAATGCAGATTGATCCTGAGACTATCATCGTCAATGTGCAGGGGGATGAGCCTTTAATTAACCCAGAGCACATCAAACAGGTTGCTACTCTTTTAGAAAGCTCAAAAGCTGATATGGCAACCTTATGTTTTAAGATTGATAATGTTAAGGATGTCTTTGATCCTAACTGTGTAAAAGTAGTTTTTGATAAAAACGGTAAAGCTCTGTACTTTAGCCGTGCTCCTATTCCATACGAGCGTGAGAACTTTAAACAAAAAGATATTACTTCACTTTGCTATGATCACTACCATCACATCGGTATTTATGCATACAGAGCAGGTACAGTTGTAAAGTATTCTCACATGTCTCAAACCACACTTGAAAAGAGTGAGTCACTAGAGCAGTTAAGACTTATGGAAAATGGTATGTCCATTGCTGTAGGTGTAGCTTTAAATCCTCCTGAGACCGGTGTAGATACCAAAGAAGATCTTGAGAGAATTAACAGAATTTTAGAAAAACAGGAACACTAAAAATAGTTTTCCTAAAAAGGCATTATTTGTAATTGCATAATTTGAAAAGTAAGCTTTATTCACAGCTTCAAAAGAAATTATGCAATTTACAGTTGTAATGTAAACGTTTTAGTTAGATAATAATTTTGCTTGTCGGAGTGCCTTTACGGCTGAGACTGTTTTAAACAGAATCCGTTACTACCTGATCCAGTTAATGCTGGCGTAGGGAACAAGGTTCATTTCGGCACGCAAGTATTCCAATTACTTTAAAGAGACGTGCAAAATGGCCCATAAAACTACCAACAAGATTTTTACTCCTGATATTGAACGCATCTCTATTCAGGGGAGCTCACCTCTTATAAACGTTCCTTTTAATAAGATAAATCTTTCAAATGGTGACAGTGTATTAGTATCAACTGTTGAAGGTCCTGATGTTAATGCTAAGACCTTACCAAAGGTATCTGAAACCTATGCTCCATATGTAATCGATGGTGATGCCAGAAAAGTTAAAAAGACCATCTTAGAGAGAGCAAAGGAAGGTGAAATCACTCCTCATATGGAGTATGTAGCTATCCGTGAATCCTATAAAAACAGTGATGACATGCCTTTTACTCCTGAAAATGTAAGAGAGGAGATAGCAAAAGGTACTGCTGTAATACCAGCTAACATCAATCACACCGAATGTGAGCCAATGATCATTGGTAAACATTTCTCTGTAAAAGTAAATGCTAATATCGGTGCATCATCATTATCCTCAGGTTTTGACGAGGAAATTAAAAAGTTGCGCCTATCCTTAAAGTTTGGTGCAGACACTGTAATGGATTTATCAACCGGTATTGATGATTTAGGTGGTTTAAGAAGCGCAATTTTAAGAGCCTCACCTGTACCAATTGGTACTGTACCAGTTTATGAAGCTTTAGACAGAGCTCATGGTGATGTTAATTTATTAACCTGGGAACTCTTCCGTGACACTGTCATCGATCAGGCTCGACAGGGTGTTGATTACTTTACTATTCACGCAGGTTTACTAAAAGATCTGCTTCCACATGCTGCTAAACGTATTTTAGGTATCGTGTCTCGCGGTGGTTCTATTATGGCAAGTGCCATGATGAGAACAGACAGTGAGAACATGGCTTATGAGCATTTTGATGAGCTGATTGAAATCTGCCATGACTATGATGTAGCTTTATCTTTAGGTGATGGTCTGCGTCCTGGCTGTATTTCTGATGCTTGTGATAAAGCTCAGTACGGTGAGCTCGAGAATATCGGTAAGTTAGCTAAACGTTGCTTTGATGCCGGTGTTCAGTGCTTCATTGAAGGTCCTGGTCACGTTCCAATGAACAAGGTCTATGAGAATCAGGAGTTACAGGAGAAATTCTGTAACAAGGCTCCTTTCTATACCTTAGGACCATTAGTAACTGATATTGCACCAGGCTACGATCATATTACCTCAGCAATCGGAGGCTCTATGATCGCATCATTCGGTACAGCAATGCTCTGCTATGTAACCCCAGCTGAGCACTTAGCTCTACCAACAGAGCAGGATGTTAAGACTGGTCTTATTACCTATAAGTTAGCTGCTCATTCAGCTGATTTAGCTAAGAATTTACCTGGCGCTAAGATACGTGATGATGCTATGGCATTAGCTCGTGCCGATTTTAGATGGTATGACCAGTTTGCTTTATCTTTAGATCCACAAAATGCATACGATGTTTGGAGAGCTCAGATGCCTGAAGAGTGTGCAAACTCTCATGAGCCAGCTTTCTGCTCAATGTGTGGTCCAAGATTCTGCCCAATTCGTTTAAATCGCAAATTACAGGCAAAATACAATGCTAAATAATGAAAGACCTAAGGTCCTAGTTGTAGCTGGCTTAGATTCAGGTGGTGGTGCAGGTATTACTGCTGACTGTATTACAGTATACGATAATATGGCCTTTGCATTGCCTTGTGTCAGTGCCTTAACCTGTCAGTCTTTAAAGAACATCACTTCAGTTAAAGCTACCGATGAGGATGTCTTTAAAGAAACTTTAAGAATAGCATCCTCAGACTGGGAGCATATTGATGCTGTAAAAGTAGGTTTAATCAGTGATGACAGATTATTAACCATACTTTTAAATGCCTTAAAGACCACTTTTAAAGATGTGCCTGTGGTCTGGGATCCTGTTTTATGCGGTACAGCAGGTGATCTTAACAGTGTTGATTTAAAGAAAAGATTAGATGAGATCTTACCTTTAGTTTCTATATTTACTCCAAATCTGCCCGAAGCTTTAACATTAGCTTCATGGGATGAGGAAAAGCTAAAAAAAGAAGGAACTAAAAAGTTAGCCAGGTACTTTATTGATAAAGGTGCCAAATCTGTCATTATTAAAGGAGGTCACAACATCTTATCTAAAGATGCAGAGGATACCTTTGTTTCAGACTTTGTCTCTTTTACCATGAAGAATCCTTATATTGAAGGTAAGGGCGCTCATGGTGGTGGCTGTGCTTTATCATCAGCCCTAGCCGCATTGCTTGCCAATAAATTTGCTTTCCATGATGCTGCAGTGCTTGCTAAAGCTTATGTTTATTCAGGCATTAAAAATCCTGCTCTACGTGCAGATGATGTTGATGCCGTAAATAACAGACCGCCTGTAGGTCACAATGGCCTTGTAAATGACATGAGTTTTATGCCAAAGGTCGAAGAAGATGGGTTCCCGGTATCATCAGAACCATTTCCAGATTGTCCGTTAAAGCTAGGCTTATACCCAGTTGTAGATTCTGTTGACTGGATTAAAAGACTTGTAAATGATGGTGTAAGAACTATTCAGCTTCGTATTAAGGATAAAACCGATCCAAAGCTGTATGAAAAGATCTGCCAAGCAGTTGAGTTCTGTAATGCCAATAAAGTTCGTCTTTTCATTGATGATCATTATGAACTGGCTATCAAAGCACATGCTTATGGTGTTCATTTAGGTATGGAAGACTTGCGTGATGCTGACATTGAAGCAATTAGAAAGGCAAAATTGCGCTTAGGTGTATCAACTCATGGCAGCTATGAGATGCTAAAGGCCTATCAGTTGCATCCTTCATACATTGCTTTAGGCCATATCTTCCCAACAAACTCAAAGGTTATGCCTTCAAAGCCACAAGGCTGTTTTAAGCTCTCTGTAGAACAGGATCTGATCAAAGATAGTGTACCTACAGTAGCTATAGGTGGTATCAAACTATTTAATGTAAAAGATGTAATTGCCTCTAATGTAGGCTCTGTTGCCTTAATTACCGGCATTACTAAAGCTGATGATCCAGACGAAACAACCAAGCAATGGTTGTCTTTATGTGGAAACGGTGGTGACAGAGAATAACGGAGTAACTTGCTATGATAATTCACTACAATCAACAAGAGAATTTAGAGTTAAAAGAGGGTATCACCCTTAAAGAATTTCTTGAGTCAAAGCAACTCTCACGCGAAGGTGTGGCTGTAGCTGTTGATGAGAATATTGTTAAAAAAGCTGATTTTGACACCTTTGTATTAAAAGATGGTATGTCAGTAGATGTTTTTAATATGGTTTCAGGTGGTTAGAAATGACAGAAAAATTAGTATTAGCAGGTCAGGAATTTGATAACAGACTTATCATCGGTACTGGTAAGTACGCTTCAGGTGAAGTCTTAACAGCTTCTGCTAAAGCATCTGGTGCTCAGATTGCTACTATGGCTGTAAAAAGAGTTGATACCAAGAATCATACTGACGAAATCGTAAAGCCTTTAAAAGATTTAGGTATTACTCTAATGCCTAATACCTCAGGTGCTAAGAACAGCCGTGAAGCAATCTTTGCAGCTCAGTTAGCCCGTGAAGCTTTAGGTACAGATTGGGTAAAGGTTGAAATTCACCCAGATGTAAGATATCTGCTACCAGATCCTGTAGAAACCTTTAAGGCATGTGAAGAGTTAGTAAAGGATGGCTTTAAAGTATTCCCATACATTCAGGCAGATCCTGTATTAGCCCGCCGTCTTGAGGATATCGGTGTTAGTGCTGTTATGCCTTTAGGTGCTCCTATTGGTTCTGCTAAAGGTCTTGAAACTAAAGCAATGTTAGAGATTATTATTGCTCAGTCTCATGTACCTGTAATTGTAGATGCTGGTATTGGTGCTCCATCAGATGCTGCTTTAGCTTTTGAGTTAGGTGCTGATGCTGTGATGGTAAATACTGCAATTGCAGCTTCTCGCGATCCTGTGGCTATGTCTCATGCCTTCAAGTTAGCTCAAGAAGCTGGCAGAACAGCATTTGAAGCAGGTCTGGCTGTAAAGGCTCAATCAGCTGTTGCAACCTCACCTATGGAAGCTTTCTTAAAAGAGGCTATGAAATAAGATGAGTTTTTATGATGAGCTGTCAAAAATCGATGTAGACAAGTTTGTCTCATTGGTTGATTCAAGAACTGATGCAGATGTTGAAAGAGCAATATATAAAACTACTCCTCGCACCGTTGAAGATTTTGCTGCTTTAATTAGTGAAAATGCCAGAAAACACTATCTTGATGTGATGGTACAAGAGGCTACACAGCTAACCAGAAAGAGATTCGGTCGCTGTGTAAACATGTATCTGCCTTTATACCTTACAAACCTCTGCAACAACAAATGTGTTTACTGCGGTTTCTCAGTAATGAACAAGTTCAAGCGTGTAGTTCTTACAATGGAAGAAATTGAAGAAGAATTACAGGCCATGAATAAAATGGGATATACCAATATCCTGTTAGTTTCAGGAGAAAACTCTCATAGAGCAGGTATGCCATATTTTAGAGAAGTGTTACCACTTACCAAGAAATATGCCGATTATTTGCAGATGGAAGTTCAGCCCCTAGAAACTGAAGAATACGCAGAGTTAAAGACCTTAGGTTTAGATGCAGTTTCTGTCTATCAGGAAACTTATCATCCAGGTTGCTATAAGCAAGTTCACTTAGGTGGTAAAAAAGCTGATATGCGCTTTAGAATGGAAACTCCAGATAGATTAGGTCAAGCTGGTATTGATAAAGTAGGTATGGGCGCACTTTTAGGTCTTTATGACTGGAAAGTTGATCTGTGTGCTCTTGCAATGCATGTACTTTACATGAGAGATCATTATTGGAAGACTTCACTTTCAATTTCATTCCCACGTTTAAGACCTGCTCAGGGTGGTTATCAACCACATTCTCCAGTTGATGACGCTAAGTTAGTTCAGATCATTAGTGTATGGAGAATTTTTGATAATGAGCTTGATCTTACAATTTCCACAAGAGAGAGTGCATCATTTAGAGATCTAATTCTGCCAATAGGTATTACCGCAGTATCAGCAGGATCTTCAACAGAACCTGGCGGATATGCCCATAAGGGTAAGTATCTTGAGCAGTGGACTGTAAATGATGACAGAACGGTAGATGAAGTTGTTGCGGCGATGGAAAAGAGCGGCTTTGATGCCGTATTCCACAATGCATCTGCAACCTACTTTAAAGCTGTTTAGATAATGTCTTGAAAAAGGTGAAATATCATCTATAATGGGAAACAGAGGTACGGAAATACCTCTGTTTCTTTGATGGTTCTATTTTACCATACTGGTGACGACCAAATTAGCAAAACTAGAACCAAAATCAAAAGACAATATTTCATAACGAAATCCTTGTTTTTAATCTATCTTAGGTTCTAGCTTCTAGGCCATTCCCAGTGGTCTAGAAATACTAGAACCACCGTTGTTACATAAGTAACTCTCTTATTTTATCATACCTTAATGCTCCTGTATATACAGCTTATTTATAACTATTAAATACTAATTAGATATATTATAAAATTGCTTTTAACAGATTCAATGAGACTTTTTCTATTTGTTGTAATGTAATAGTGTTTTACTTGAAGATATGTAATTTTGACTGGTCTTATTTTGCAGGTTTTATGTTTGAAAATGGAAAATTATCATCTATAATGGGGAACAGCGGTAGAGGTATACCTCTGTTTCTTTGATGGTTCTAATTTACCAAACTGGTGATGACCAAACTAGTAGAGCTAGAACCAGAATAACAAAACAGTATTTCATTTTGAAATCCTAGTTTAAAGTTAATACAAAGTTCTAGTTTCTAGGCCAGACCAGTGGTCTAGAATAACTAGAACCACCGTTGTATCTTATCTAAGTTGTAAAGTTCTTTTTTAACTTTTATTGCATTCTTCAATTGAACTCTACTTTGAATTTTGATGTATCTGTTTGTCCTTCTTCGTCGATAACAGTAATACTGTAAAAGCCTTCACTTTTAGGTTCAAAATAGTTTTGTTCAAATTGTTCGTTGTTAATTGTAATAATTAGTGAACCTGATTGTCCTTTTGTTTTGATGTGAATTTTTCCAAGACTATCTGGGGACACAGTTTGCCCATTTGAAGGAAATGTGATTTCTAACTTTTTCTCATTATTAAAAGAATGACTTTGATTTGAAAGATTAAGTTCTTTTAAAGCTAAAGGAACATCAGTGCTTAAAAGAGGAGAAGTTAGAGTTTCTTTACTTAGTGTCTCATTTTTCCTTTTTGACAAGATCTCAAAAAGATAAGGTGCAGCACTATCATATCCAGTGTAGGGAGTGTTGCCTTTGATGTTGTAAGGTGAACTTATGGAAACAGCTACTGTAAGGTTGTTTAATGATCCAATCGCTAAGGCATCGGTAAACTCGTAAGCTGTCCCTGTTTTGTATGAAATTTGTTTCTGTTCAGGATATAAGTATGGTCTTGGTGTCTCTTTTAAGATTTCAAACACGGCTCTAGAACTGTCTTTTGTTAACATTCTGTATGCTGTTAAATTTGCGCTTGAGTTCTTTTGGTAAGTAAATTCATGCATCAGACCATCTTCATTTAACATGGCATACAATCTTGCTAAGTTATAAAGACTGATACTAGCACTACCTAAGATAATCGAAAGATCACTTTTATTGTGTCTTAGTTTTAAGAGATCTTCATGAAGGTTTAGCATCTTGGAAAAGTTGTTTGCTCCAACTAAATTCAGTACTTCTAAAGCAGGTAAGTTTAATGAATAGGTAAGAGCTTTTTTGGCTGTTACCTCTCCTGTAAATTTTCGACTGAAGTTATTTGGTGACCAGGTTCCGTACAGATTTTTGTTGTCATGTAATATGGTATTTGGGTGCAACAATCCTTTTTTCATTGCATAAGCATAGGCAAAAGGTTTTAGAGCAGAGCCAGGAGATCTTAATCTAAAAGGTAAACATAGTGAGCTCTTTTCATTAGATGAAGATCCTAAAACTCCTTTAATTTGATGCGATTTTACATCAAGTACAATCGCACTTAGAACATAGTTTTTATCAGCTGTATGTTCAAATTTTTCTGCAAGATTATTAAGTTCAATTTGCAATGAGTCATCAAGACTTGAAAAGATCTCTTTATCATCTGCGATCAAGCTATTACTTTTTATAAAATAGGGATCATGTTTTTTAAGATTAAGCTCATGTTTTTTTAAATTAAACAAATAGTTACCAAAAGTAAGAGCATTTTGTGAAATCATGTATCTTTTGCTAGGAAGTGTCTCTTTAAGGGATAGAGTAAGTTGCTCTTTTGTTATTACGTTTGCTTTATTAGCAAGCTTTAAAACCTCATTTTTGTAGTAAAGAGCAGTTTTCCTTTTTTTATCTGGACGAATGAGTTCAGGAGCTCTTGGCAGTGCTGTAAGCAGAGCAGCTTCTGAAGAATTTAAAGTATTGGGTAAATGATTGAACCAGGTTAAAGAGGCTGCTTTTACACCTTCGACATTTCCACCAAAAGGTGAAAGGGTAAGATACAGTGTTAAGATGCCATCTCTTTTGTACTTTAATGTAAGGTATACAGCCTGAACCATTTCCTTTACTTTATTAAAGTAGGTTCTTTTGTGTCCTGTAAGTCTTTTTGCTACCTGCATAGCAAGAGTTGAGGCTCCAGAGCCTACACTCTGATTTTTTAGGTTATAGAAGGAAGCTCTCAAAAGAGAGAGAGGATCCACTCCAAAGTGGCTGTAGAATCGCTTATCCTCGTTGGCAATCAGCATCTTTAAATAAAGATCTGAGACATCATCTTTAGTGGTTTTAAATCTAATGGATGAGGTGTCATCACTTAAAGTATAGGCAAGCACGTTTCCTTTATCTGAATATAGCACATAAGATCTGTTCTCGTACTTGTCTAAAGAAATTTCATCAATGCACATATACACGAACCCTATGCAGGCACTTAAAACACTTAGTATTAAAAATGCCACGATTGCATAGGTGAAACGTTGGTGCTTACTCATTGCTACTTATCAAAAGATACGTTTCTATTTTACTTCGATGGTATCTTGAGCCTTGTACAATACCTCTGAAGTAGTTCTAAAGGAGGTATTGTGTACAGTCAGCGCCAAAGGTACTGAAGTGCCTCTATATGCTCCTTTTAGGATATAGGCAAAAGCAAAATCATTTCTCTTACTTTGACAGGAATTTACAATTGAGCTGTCTCCTTTTATGGTATTGAAAGCATAACTGTCTGTAAGTTCGCCTAAGAAAGGATATTTCTGTGAAGCTTCATTAGCATCAATGCTTCTTAAATAGAGCATATTAGCTGGTAGTAAAGATTCAACAGAGATCTTACTTGAAAGGTTATTGAGATGAACTTTTACCAAAACGATAATATCCTCATTTACGTTAACGTGAAGAGGTGGGGCAAGCTCAGTTCCATCTGGAGAATAGTAGTTAACACTAATGTCCTGTCTATCTTTTGATAAGGCATATTTCTCTGGTACAGAGAAGATACTTGCACTGATTAAAGTGTCACTCTCTCCGTCATTGACTAAAGTAATTTCATTTCCTTTAAGAACACCGTCTGTAAATACGTTGTCATCCTTATTCTCATTAGAGATCATTTCCATCATTTTGGCTCTTTGAGCAGAAGTCTTATAGCTATAAGAGTTCTCTGTAGCTACAATCACGTATACTTCATTTAAACTCAAAGACTGGCTATTGTTCTCTTTTTGTTTTAACAGTGCCTCTAAGACACACAGACTGTCATAAGCTGTATCTGTGATATATAAAGGTTCATACTCTTGAAGAGCCTGAATGAGATTTATAAGTTTGTTATTGGAAAGGTTGCCTTTATCAATCGCAATTCTTAAGTTTTCAGCTTCTTTTAACAGCTCAACTGCTTTAGTGATAGCAATCTCCTGACGTTTTACATCACCATACAGAGCAAAAGCTTTAGCATAGGAGAGGTATGCATTGATAGCTTTAGATTTTGAATGGTCAAATCTAAAGGTAAGAGTAGAGCTTTGATTGTCACCTGATAAAGTTAGGGCATACAGGCATAAAGCAGCTGTAGTCTCATTGTCAGAGTTAGCATTTCTCTTAATATTCTGTAAAAGCTTATCTAATACATTAAAGTTTGTGTTATAGCCTTTTTCTGAAGCCTTGTTTAATATAAGGTAAGCATAAGCTGCAACATAGCCACCATCTTCATAATTGACTAAAGAATAATCAACATAGCCCTGATTATTAATAGTTGAATTTACGTAGTCGATAAGTGAACTAATCTTAGTCTGATAGGTTTTGTATTCCTGGCTGCTCTTATCTAGGAACTTCTCAGAATAATCTATGAGAGTTGAAAGATCAGATAAGGTATCAAAGTAATTACTCTTAAATGAGCTGTAAGCTTCATTTGCCATATCTTTTGGATTTGCTGATGGCAACAGACCATAGCTTAACTTTACCTTTGTTCCATCTTTAAATGTGTTCTTAAATTTAAAAGTAGCCTGCTCATTTACTTTTAATGGAAGAATAGCGCTTTCAAGTACTTTACCTTTGTTTGGTAATACGTCTATTTCATAGCTGTCATCGTAGGTATAGTCACCTGATTTTACTTTTAAAGATACAGTACCCACACCTTCATTTAAGGCCTTAAGTTTTAAGTTCTCATGAGCTTTATTCTTATCTAATGATACACTCTTATCAAGTGAGCACTCTAAAGCTCCAGTGCAGGTAACTTTAAATGAAACATCTTTTTTGTCTTTGATTAAATCGTCAAATAAGACTCTGCCATAAAGCTCATCTCCTACATGCATGTAGCTGGGAGCTGCCAATTTGGTAACAGCATCAGAGGCAATAGTAATATCTTTAGAATAGCTACCAACTCTATCCTTATTCCAACCTACAACCATCAGTCTTGCCTTACCTGAGAATTTTGGAATATCAAAACTAACTGTGGCTTTACCGTCTTTTACTTGTACTCTTGATGAACTCAAAGAGAGTAGAGCTTTGGTGGTATTAGATAAAATTTGAGCACTAGCACCTGCGAGCATTTCATCTGAACCATAGCCCTGACCGTCTTTAGATAAAGCTTTCATCACATAGGCATACATGTCATTTACCTTGGTTGAAAAAGCTCTCTTATCGGTTAAAAACTTGAATGGATCAGGGGAGTTTTGTGCGTTAATAGCAAGAATACCTTCATCGATTAAATAGGCTCTTAAATAGGTATTCTCATCGCTATTGTCTACCTCAAGATTTACATTAAGCGTGCTATTAGGTTTTACTGTATCTAAAACCTGAGCCTTGATGTTTAGAAGTCTGTCCTGATTATCAAATCTGATATAAGAAAGACCTACAGCGCGAGATGCTGTTCTGTATTTAGACTCTGTGCCTTTGTAGGTGGTAACTAGAGCGTAAGTACCTGTATCTTTAATGTCAGCAGAGTCAAAGCCAATTTCATTATGACCTTTGTTTACCTTAAAGCTCTGTTTTAATTCAACAGATGAATTACCAACTACCAAAGAGCCATAACCTTCAAACTCACTGTCAAAGCTTAAATTTACTCTGTCACCTTTGTGATATTGCTCTTTGTCCATAGTTAACATGAGCTTTTCAGGAGTCAGATCGTTATCCTCATTTACATACCCTTTTACAAAGTTAAACTTGGTAAAGGCATTATCATTTTTTATTTCAACTGTATACAGTCCATCCTCAAGATTTACTGGAATAGAACTTAACTTGTCTTTTGTAAATGAAAGAGATCCTGAGTCAACTGGCTCTGTATACTCGTTTTTAACAAACTTCCAGTTGCCGTCTACATAAGCATACTGATATGAGATGTTGCGTTTTAATAGAGTGTAACTTGCCTTACCTTCAAGTCTTTTACCATCCTGATAACATAAAAGTGAATCAAGCTGGTATTTGTTATCTGCTTTGGTGAGCTTTACACCAATTAAAGGTGAGCTGTACTTTACCTTAGCTTCTTTAGTCAAGTAAGCAGATCCGGTTACAGGATCTAGAACGTAGATATCAAATTTAACTTTGCGAGGGTAGTTACTATCCTCTGCGTTAAACTTAAAGCTAAAGACACCGTCCTCACTGGTGTTGCCAGAATCTATCTGCACATACTGAGTGTGATTACCATCATTTACACTCTCATCATCAAGGCCAAAGGAAAAGTCTTTATATTTATCAACGGTATGACTGTCTGGAAGAATGTTATAGCTTCCAGAAATACCAATGTCAGATGCTTTAGCGCCATAGTTATAGTCGGTATTAACTTTGATACTGTCTGAGGTACTTACAATATCATTTACCTTTAAGCTTGAGGTTAAAGCTGCAGGAGTAAACGCTGAGACTGTAAGATTAGTAGTACTTAAAAGATGCTTTTCATCAAAGCCCAATTCAAAATTCCAGGTGCCTAATTGAGCATTTTCAGGAAGTGTATATTCATACTCAAAACTGTTCTCAACCGCTCTTGATAGCGGAATTTCTCTTTCAATTACATAGTCAGGACGTCTTATAAAGAGCTTTAATGCCTTTAAAGAAGCAGCACTAAGATCTTTGTTTCTTACTAAAGCCTGATATACAGTTTTCTCACCAGGCCTTAAAAGAGATCTGCTAGTATAGGCATAGACTTTGTAGTCATTGCTGTCACTAATACCAGCTCCTTCTTCAAAATATAAAGGACTTGCTCTTAAATCTAATGGGAAGAAATCGTCATTATTGTTAACAGTAACTGTAGCTACACTCTGTCCATTGTCTCCTGAGCATAATTCCTTATTAAAATGAACAAAACCATTGCTGTCTGTGGTTTTAGTATCTAATACATCATTTGATAATGACTTTAGGGTAACAGTAGCACCTTGAATTGGTTTGGCATCAGTAAGGGCTCTTACATTGACATCGATGCCATCATCTCCTTTGTATGAGGTAACGCCTAAGTTAGAAACAAAGACGAGTTTTGATAATTGAAGAGCATTGTCATCATAGGAGATAAAGTCGTCAATTGTAAGATCATCGTGATCTTTTGAGTTGATAACACAGATGACATAAACACCACTTTTATCGGTGTTTACAAATTCGCTGATATCAACAGGTGTATGTTCAACCACATTTCTTTTGTTTTTAAAGTTAACTGTCTTTGAACCTAATAACTTTCCCTGATTAAAGATAAGTTTACGCATGTCATACTTATCAGGATTTTCTGAATACAGGCTGTAAAGCTCTGCCTGTGGAAGGGAGTTGTTTGAAATCTTAAACACACCTAAAGTTACAGCATCTGTGTTTACTGTCTCAAGCTCAATTACTTTGCGCTTATCCTTACCAGGTAGAATTAAGCCTTTGGCAATTTTAACAGAGCAGGTCTCATCGATGGTTGTAAAGGTAGTTTCAGAGCTTACATCAGTGGTTAAAGTTGTGACTCTGTCTTTACTCTTTTGAGTAAATTTGATGCCTTTTTGGAGCTTTAAAGTGTACTCTGTACCAAAGTTAAGCCCTGAAACGCACAGACGACCATCTTTTACAAAAGGGTAAGCATCTTTTACTTTGGAGTTTTTATTTACAAAAATTCCAACAGCTGAGGTTAAATCCTGTTCTGAAGCTATATCTTTATCAGTGATAAAACAAGTTAAGGCTTTGCCACGAGTGTTCTCATCAATAGCTCTTTTAACTTCAAGAGATAGCTTATCAGAAGCTCCATTTGTATCTTTAGCGTAAGCATATTCAGAGAGCATGACAGGAGTGGCAAAAAGAATAGTGCACCAAGACAAAAGTGATAACTTGTGATTCATAGAAGCTCCGTGTAAAGACATATAGCCAAATCTATTACTTAACTGTAGGTAATTAATCCGATTGTAGCAAATCTAACATCAAATACTTTGATACGAATTAGCAAATAAACTTTACATCGTAAAAGGTAAGGTCTAAAAGCGTAAAAGACAAGAATGCAAAAGTTGTTAAGAATATATGGTCAGAACAAAAATTTTTTACAAGGTATAAAAAATAAGAACAATTTCATATAATGGCAAAATTAAATACCAAATTGGATTGCTTATAAAAAGGGTAAACACAGATGATTTATCACTGGCAGTCTAATGTAATACATATCTTTAAGTTAAGGATGACTTATGGCAAAGGTACAGAAAAAAGGTCTAGTTAGAATTTACAATGCTGGTAAATACAGCATGAAAGGCTTTAAAGCAGGTCTTGAAAATGAAGCTGCAATCAGACAGGAGATGTTCTTAGCCGTAATTTTAACTGCTGTAGCTTTTTATTTAAGATATTTTTCAGATTTTGGCTACTCTACCTTAGAACTAATTGCTTTAATTGCAATGCCATGGATTACTGTGGTAACTGAACTTTTAAATTCTGGTATTGAAGCTGTAGTTGACAGAATCGGTACTGAATTTAACGAACTTTCAGGTCGAGCAAAAGACTTAGGCTCTGCTGCAGTATTTGTAATGCTGATCCTGACTTTAGTAACTTGGGTTGTAATTATTGCAGATCACTGTATTTAAGCCCTTAGTTCTAGCTTATGCGTGATCATGAATATTACATGACTTTAGCCTTTAAAGAAGCTTTAAAGGCTAAAGAAAAAGGAGAGATCCCTGTAGGTGCGGTTATTGTTGATCCTAATGGTGAAGTTATAGCTACAGGACACAATCAAACCATAAGTACTAATGATCCTTCAGCTCATGCAGAGATTGTCGCTCTGCGTGCATTAGGCAAGGCTGTTTCAAATTATCGCTTTCCTGACTATTCAATCTATGTAACTTTAGAGCCATGTTGTATGTGTGCTATGGCTTTAATCCACTCAAGACTTAAAAATCTCTATTTTGGAGCTTATGACTTAAAAACTGGAGCCTGTGGTTCAGCTTTTAATTTAATCTCCAATCCTAAACATAATCATGAAATCAGGGTAGAAGGCGGAATTTTAAGAGACGAATGCTCTATGTTATTGTCTAAATTCTTTAAAGAGCGCAGACAGGCTAAAAAAGAACTGAAAAAGCAGTCAACTCAAGACTCTTAAACTTATTGCATTTCAACTGACAGTTAATATCTGTCGCTAATTAAAACAATTCATACTTTTGCCTTAAAGTAATCTGAACAACTGCGTAAAAACATCTATGAACTCTGCTCAATTTGTGAACGCTTTTGTGAGATCTGACGCTAAATCAAAACTTTGATCGTTTTCATTATGCTATACTATGCAGATGAGCAGATTTAAGAATTTTCTGCATTATATAAATAATAATAACGATGTGACCTTGTTTTGAGGAGCTACAGCAGTGAAAACACGCAACAGCATTCGTGCAGAAATTAATGCACTATATAACGAAAGAGTAATAGGCTGGCTAAGTGATTCAGTCAAGTCTAAAAAGAATTTTGAAGCTGTAAGAATTTATTTGGGCGCTCCTACTCGTGATGAGGACGTACTGACAAATAAAGATGAGTTTGTTCGTTTCTGTAACGATTGGCACAAAGAGCTTAATGCAGGAAAAGTTGAGTTTTTAGATAAGACTTATCCTGACCTTGGAAAAATCGAAGTTCCTATTCATTTGGTTTTTGAGAAAGTTGATGAACTTGCTGCATGGGCAGGTCATCTTGTGGAGTTCCACTCAGCTCAAAACCGTCTTCAGACTGTAAAGAAAAATTTACCTGAACTTTTAGATTCTGCTGTAGAGAATATTCATGCTTTAACCACATTAGAAGATCAGGATTTTGAGCGTTTCCTACTTGTATGCAAGTGGTTATGTGCTCATAAAGATTCTTCATCAATGATCCGTCAGATCCCTGTACGTGGCGTTGATACTTTATGGTTTGAAAAGTACAGATTTGTTGTTCTTGCATTCATGCGCAAGTACTTAGACTTAAATCCATTAAGACGTGATTTATTACAGTTAGGTTTAGTACCACCAGCACCTACTGTACGTTTAGTTTTATTAGATAAACTTTTACGCAGTAGAGTAGGTGGTCTGCGTGATATTGGTATTACAGTAGAAGACTTAGCTAAACTAGATATCAAGCCACGCAAAGTCTTATTCTTTGATGATTTAGCTACTGCTTTATCAGTTCCTGATGTACCAGGTATGGTATGTCTGGTTTTGCCATTCCAGACCTCAAGAGTATGTACTATTCCTTGGATTGCTCATGCTCAGTGTGCTTACGTTTCAAATATTGAAATGAAAGCTTTTGCTGTATTGAACAATCTTCGAGTTCACTTACCAAATACTAAGAGCGTAACTTTAAGTAGGGAGTTCTTTGAAGCTAATTCAGACCTTTGGTCATTTGATGATATTGAAATTGAAGAGCTCAATACCTCAATGGCATTAACTTCAACAGAAGCTACTTTATACAATATGTTAGCAGCTGGCGTCTTTGGCAGAAAAGCACGTTTACCTTTAGAGAGAATTCCTCTATCAGAGATCTTCGGGGCACTTGATATTGAGTACAAAGAAGAGACCGTACAAGAGGAAGAAAACATAATTGATGTTCCAAAACAGGTCGCACCAGCACCAGTTAAAAGCACCGCTGCTCAGGCAACTGTTTTAACTAAAACTGAAGAAACTGCTGTAGAAAAAGCTGCTAATGATGATGAAATCAAGAAAGTAGCTGTAGAAGAGAAGAAAGGATCTTCAGATAACGCAGTTCCTACAACTGAAAATCAACAGTAATAATTCTCATTTTATAAGAATTGACACCGTGATATGGCATTTTTGCTATAAAATGGTGTCAATTTGTTTATGTGAAAAGGGTTTTATTCGGCTTTTGCAAAAACAAACCTTATATCATAAAAGATAAATCTAAAAGACAGTTTTGAAGATAAAGATAAAGATCTTTTGATAGCTGTCGATATCATAAAGAGTATTTTAAATGTCAGCACAATTTATCAGTGTTCACCCAGACAACCCACAGCCACGCTTTATTAAGCAGATCTGTGAATGTCTTAATAATGGTGGAGTTGTGGTTATCCCAACAGATTCAGCTTATGCACTATGCTGCAAGCTAGAGCAAAAGCAGGCAATGGAGAGAATTGCCAGAATCAGACAGGTAGACAAACACCATAACTTTACTCTTTTATGTCGTGATCTTTCTGAATTATCAACTTATGCCAAAGTTGAAAACAGTGTATTTAGATTACTGAAAAATCATACTCCTGGAGCTTATACCTTTATTCTTCCAGCAACTAAGGAAGTGCCTCGCCGTCTGATGAATGAAAAGAGAAAGACTATTGGTATAAGAGTGCCTAATAATGCAATCGTGGATGCGATTGTAAGTGAGTTAAATGAGCCTCTGATGAGTTGCTCTTTAATTCTTCCAGAACATGAAGAAGCAGAGTCAGATCCTGTAACCATCAATGACGAGGTAGGTTCTGTTGTTGATATCATTGTAGATGGTGGTGTGCTGTCACCAAGTCCTACTTCAGTGATAGTCTTCAATGACGGAGTACCTGAGATTGCACGTTACGGCTCAGGTGATGTTTCTGATTTTGAGTAATAATTGACTATATTGGATTAGAATTGTTACTAAAGTAATAGGTTTTAAGAGGAAAGTAAATTGGATTCAGGCCTATTTAAAAGAAGAAAAGTGGCAATCAGACTGGGCTTAGGTCTGATGGTGGTTGTCATTATTTCTGATTTTTTCCTCTATCCTAGACAGTACTCCTATCCTAGCTCAGTCACAGAATACAGTACACAAGAGAATAATGAAAAAAGATATTATCTGCGTCAGCAGTTAGAGCATTCTAAGACCTATGACCAGATGAGACTGAGAGTCAGTAGCTCACAATATATAAGCCAGGAAAAGCTCTACGACAAAGTCGATCCTAAAACACAGCAGAGCTTTCAGGAAGATACCTCAAGAAAAAGAGGCGAAAAGATCTTAGAAAAGCAGGGAATTAGTTCTGCAAGCACAACTTCGGGCAGAACTTCAGATGGTTCTGCTTTTAAAAACAAGACAGGCAAGGTAAAAGCTAAAGGACTGTCTGACTGGATGAAACAGAACGCTCTTTTAAAAGATGATGAGAAATAGTCTTTTCAAGATCTCATTTATCAATATAAGTATCTCTTAAGCTAGTACATAATTGTATAATAAAATAAGCAAAGTTAAGACGATACCAATTCTTACAAACCGCAGATGAAAGTGATTGATGCTCTTAATTTGAGCATCAAAATTCAAAATAATATTTATTCTTATTTTTATAGTATTTTTAACTTTTTAGAACTATACTGAAAAAGTAGGAAATAAAAACGTAACGTTAAGATTTAATTTCCAAGCAGTGGATATTATGAAGCATTTTTTTAAGATTACTGTTGCGACTCTAATCTCATTCTTTTCGACGGTGTTTGTAGCTAATGCAGCAGGCGTTAGTGATGAAAATGCACAGACAGAGCAGGCAATTAAAAAACAGGAATTAGATTTAAAGAGAGCTCGTTTGCGTGAATCTTTAAAACAGGATCAGGCTCATTCATTCCAGAGAAGAGCTTTTGATAAGCAGAAAAATCAAGCTGAAAACGATAAGGCTGACTACTATAATGCCTTAAGAAAGCAGGCTGATGCTGATTCATTAGTGAGTGATGAACCAGCTCCTGAAAAGACAGCTCCAGAGTTAGAAAACAATAAAGAGCAGAAAGTTGCATCACAAAGCGTCAATAATGGTCCTAGAGAAGCTGATGAGCGTACCAAGACCTTCCAAAAGTGGGTCAACAGTAACATGATGTTAGATTCTGACTCAAAGATCTCTCACAAAGATGCTATGAAGTTTGAGCAGAAAGAAGAGCTTAAAAAGAATCTTTTAGATGGCAACTCAGAGACTGTGATTGTCAAAAAACAGTCTATAGGCAAGATTGAGAAGGTAAATAAAGAATAGTAGCTCAGATGTTTTCAAAAACAGATTAAACGCAGATTTTACAATTTCTACTTACGAAAAAGGCAGAACCTCAAAAGCTCTGCCTTTATTGTGTTTGTTATTTAAGATTGGTTATCTAAAGATTAGATAAGTGGCATATTGTGCTTTGCACACTCTTCTCTCATCTTCTCAGGCCAGATACTTGCCTGAATTTCGCCAATATGAGCCTTGTGCAGTAGAACCATACACAGTCTGCTCTGACCGATACCACCACCGATGGTTAATGGCAATTCGCCATTTAATAACTTCTTATGGAAATACAGCTCTTTACGCTCTTCTTTGTTCTCTAAACGTAACTGACGGTTTAAAGCATCAATATCAACACGAATACCCATTGAAGATAATTCAAATGAACGGTTTAAAATAGGGTACCAAATTAAGATATCACCGTTTAAACCATACTTACCATCTTCGTTCTTAGTTGACCAGTCATCATAGTCAGGAGCTCTACCATCGTGTTTCTCACCATTAGATAACTGACCGCCAATGCCCATTAAGAATACAGCGCCGTACTTCTTACAGATTAAATCCTCACGCTCCTTTGGAGTCTTATCAGGGTACATCTGTAACAGATCTTCAGCATGAACGAATGTAATCTCCTGAGGTAAGAAAGGCTTGATGTTCTCATAGCTTTCACATGCTAAGTATTCAGTTCTTAAAATTGCTGAATAAATGCGTCTTACAATCTGCTTTAAGAAAGCTAAGTTTCTATCTTCTTTAGTGATAACCTCTTCCCAGTCCCACTGATCAACATACAGTGAATGAAGATTGTCTAACTCTTCATCTGCACGAATAGCGTTCATATCAGTGTAGATGCCGTAGCCTGGCTGAATCTTTAATTCACCTAAGGTCAGTCTCTTCCACTTAGCTAATGAGTGCACAACTTCAGCTTTCTGATCATTTAGATCTTTAATTGGGAAGGTAACAGCTCTTTCGATACCATTTAAATCATCATTAATACCTAAGCCTTTTAATACGAATAAAGGAGCGGTAACACGACGTAAACGAAGCTCTGTAGCAAGATTCTGCTGGAAGAAATCTTTGATTAGCTTAATTCCTTTTTCTGTTTGAATTTTGTCTAAGAGCGGAGTGTAGTCCTTTGGAATGATTAGATTACTCATTTCTGATTATCCTTAATATGTAGTAATTATGAAGATTTTACCTTTGATATCATTTTTTTTAAATATCTTTTTTCGTTAATTAAGATAAATTCATGTCACTGCAAGGATTATTAAGAGTAATTAAGTCTGAATGCGACTTTAGATGGTTTTTATGTGCGATGAAATTGTGTTTTTAGTATTAATTTGAGCACGTGAATAAGTAGTACATGAATAAGTACCCATGAACAAGTTGCATGCTAATAAGGTGCACATGAACACACAAAGAATCTAACTTTATGAAAACGTTCAAATTATAAAGAATATGAAAAATAAGCCTTTTGTATAGTGAATTATGCAAATATTTTTAATCCTTTTTGCAAGAAGGCTCACTGATTTGTGCACTGTAACAAGCTTATAATTAATGCAACTGTGAGGTTTTGTA
>DKDL01000101.1:73287-73495 GCA_002449335.1 Succinatimonas sp. UBA6849
TCTGTTGTGTCTTTACTCTTAGCAGTAGTTATTAGCACTCAAAAGTCATACTCAAATGAAAACGATGTGGATTCTTCTCTTTTAGAGATAGTAGAGGAGAACAATGCTACTTTGCAACAAAAAGAGGCCAACAAAACTCCTAAGGATAAGTTACTTGAGTCTGTGATCAGGAGTAAAACTCAAGAAGCTATTCTTTACAGAAACTATA
>DKDL01000020.1:0-10995 GCA_002449335.1 Succinatimonas sp. UBA6849
AACTTGTAGGACTTTCTGGTAATGCTAAGAATTGTTTGTTGCTCATCAAATGATCCTGCTCAATAGGTAACTTATCTTTATAGATTTAAGTATATATTATTCAAATTTCAAAAAAATTAATTAACTGACAAATATTGTCAAAATTAGCTAATAGCTAAAATAAAATTATCAAAAACCATTATTCATCGGGTAATACTTTTAATGCAAACGTTAAGATTTTATCTTTTAATCAAGAAATCTTCTTAAGCCTTATTTAATCAGATCTTTAACTTTTTTAAGCAAATACAATCTGTCAAACGCCTTTTATATCAAAAGAATGACGTAGTTATCACTTTTTCGAAGACTTCATCAATTAAGTAAGATCTATCTCACAATTATTCTAGTTTTAAGTAGAATATTTTTTCCGTAACGTTAAGATTACTACATAAACTTTATTTCAAACATCTCATAATTTACAAACTACGGAGTATTTGCACTTATGAAAAAATTAACTTTGTCAGTTTCTGCAGCTATCGTTGCAGGTGCATTAGCAATGGGTTCTTCAACTGCAATGGCAGCTGATGGCTTCAATGCTGATAATGTCAAAGGTTCAATCACTTTCTACACCAACCGTACTGATTTAGTAGAGTCTGGTGTATACGATCGTTACGAGAAAGAATTCAAAAAATTATACCCTAACGTAAAGTCAGTTAAAGTTGTTGCTTTCGCTGATTATCAGGGTGGTGTTCGTCCACGTATGAACACTGGTGATTACGGTGATATCGTTCTAATTCTACCTTCAGTTCCATCAGAGCAGTACGCTAACTTCTATGCTCCTTTAACCGATATGTACGGTAAAGATGACATCTACTTCTACGATGCATGGAAAGACAAGAACGACATCTACGGTTTATCAATGGGTAACTCTGTAGAAGGCTTAGTTTACAACAAGAACGTTCTAAAGGAAGCTGGTGTTGAGACTCCTATCAAGACCTTATCAGACTTCTATGCAGCTTGCGATAAGATCAAGGCTCTAAAGAAGGTTCCTCTATTCATTAACTTCGGTGCTCAGTGGCCACTACAGCAGTTCGATAAATTACCATTAGTTATCGAAGGCAACGATGGCGTTTACGAGAAGATGTTAAACCAGGATAAGCCATTCTCAGATCCTAACAGCTCATACTACAAGTCATTAAACTTCTTAAAGACCTTAGTAACCAAGAAGTATGTTGAAGACGACTTAATGACCAACGCATGGGAAGATTCAAAGAACGCTATCGCTAAGGGCGAAGCTGCAATGTACTACTTAGGTAACTGGGTAATTCCACAGGTTATCGAGCGTGGTGCAAAGCCAGAGGATATCGGTTTCATGCCAATCCCAGCTGACGATTCAGGTGTTCTAAAGGCTCAGATGAACCACGATTGGGGTTATGCAGTATCTAAGTTCTCAAAGAACCAGGATACAGCTAAGGCTTACATCAAGTTCTTATTAGAGACTTCAGACTTCGATAAGATTGCTGGCTTCATCCCAACAATCAAGAGCAAGTCACCAAGCTTAGCTCAGTTAAACGAGTACTTAGGCTACAAGCCAGAAATCATCCAGTCACCTGTTAACTCTTCAAAGTTCATCGAAGTTGCTAACAAGTCAAAGATCGACTTCTACTCAGGTGGTTACATCCAGGACGTTATCACTGCTGACAACTTCGAAGCTGCTCTAGAGAAATTAGATGCACGTTGGAAGAGAGCAAAAGAGCGTACCAAGTAATCTAACCAATAAAAGAATTTAATATTCCACAAGAAGGCGCAAACTTAGGTTTGCGCCTTTTCTTTTCAGAGTGTTACGTTTTCTTGGTGTATGTAAAAAGTAGCACTTTCCTGAAGATCTTCTCTTTATCAAAAGGTCTCTTTTTAATTTCAGATTATCCCCTACTCTCAAGTTAAGACCTGCTACAAATCCAAATTAGAGAAATGTTAATTCATCTTTGTTCTGAACTTATTTGCTAACTGATGTTAGCTACACTAAATCTTATTTGACATTTAATAATTGGCTTTAGCACAGCAAATTTCCTTATCGTTACCATAAAATAAAATTCTTTTAATACAATTAGTTAAATTTGATTGAAAATTTAGTAATGGAACCTATAATCAATCATAGATAAAATCTTTCATATTAACTAATAAATCATATATAACATCCCAGATTATGAAGACAGTTTCCAAAGTTATTTTAAGAGATCTTGTCGCTTGCTCTTTGCTGCTAAGCTCAGCTGCATATGCAAGTACAGGTTTTGATAAAGATAAGGTAGAAGGTTCTATTACTTTCTATACTGCAAGAACAGATCTTGTAGAAGAAGGTGTGTTTAAACGCTACGAACAAGAGTTCAAACAGAAGTATCCTAAAGTTACCTCTGTAAACGTAATTGCTTTTGCTGATTACCAAAGCGGTTTAAGACCAAGAATGAATACAGCAGACTTTGGTGATGTGGTGTTCATCCTGCCTTCTGTTCCATCATCTCAGTACAGCAATTTCTATCTGCCTTTGACAGGTATGTATGACAAGGATGAGATCTACTACTATGATGCATGGAAAGACAAAATGGATATCTACGGTATCTCCTCAGGTAGCTCTGTAGAAGGCATCATCTATAACAAAGACGTACTGCAAAAAGCTAGAGTTAATACACCTATTAGAACTTTAAAAGCTCTCTATGCTGCTTGCGAAAAGATTAAAAAGATCCACAAAACACCTTTCTTTATCAACTTTGGTGCTCAATGGCCATTACAACAGTTTGATAAGTTACCTCTGTTAATTGAAGGCAATGACAGAATATATGAGAATATGCTCAATCAGTTAGATCCATTCTCTAATCCTCAAAGCTCATATTACAAATCTCTTAAGATCTTAAAGACTTTAATTGACAAAAAGTATGTAGAAAAAGATCTTATGAGCAACCTTTGGGAGGATTCAAAGAATCTATTTGTCAAAGGTGACGTAGGTATGCTCTACCTAGGTCAATGGATCATTCCTCAATTGGTAGATAAAGGCGCTGATATTGATAACATTGGCTTCATGCCATTCCCTGCTGATAATGGTGAATACTTAAAAGCAGAAATATCTCATGACTGGGCTTATGCAGTCTCTAAGTTTTCTAAAAATCCAGATACTGCAAAAGCTTTTATCAAATTCATGTTAGAAGACTCTGACTATAACAAGATCTCAGGTTTCATTCCTACAGTAAAAAGCATCAAACCTCAAATTCAACAATTATTTGAGTTCATGAGCTATAAGCCTGAAATTATCGATGTTCCAGAGAACTCCTCAAGATTTATTGAAGTTACCAACAAGTCAAAGATCGACTTCTTTACAGGTGGTTATATTCAAGATCTGATGACAGCAAAAGATTTTGATAAAGCTTTAAAGAAACTTGATACCAGATGGAGTAGAGCTTTGGAGATGACAAGTAACTAGCTTATCTTAAATCAGGTCACAGCAGGAGCTGCTGTGACCTAACCTAACAGGAATTACTGTTATTCTACTGTCCACCTAAAAAAGAGTAGGCATAGAAATATTAAAACGTTGCAAATAAAAACTTATCTTTGTAATCACATTGCTAAACTTCAATTCCCTGATACCATTTCAATTTCCTGATACCAGTTCAAATCTCTGTTGCCATTTCTATTCCACGTCACTATCACAAAAGCTCAATTAAAATTCATGAACCTCTTTTCTGAATACTGAAACTGACACAATTAGTGTCTACAGTCTACCTGTCTTCATCGAACAACGCATGGTAACAACTACATAATGGTAGCGGCTACATCAATGGCTTAAAATTGACGTCTAACCATTTGATCAAAAAGAAAATTCTTCACTAAATTTTCGTTATCAAATAATGTGAACTACAACAAATAAATTTATGAGTAATTTTGTGTTTTATTGTATTTTTTAGAAATTAGAGCGATTACTGTGAAATATTGTCAAGTTTTGTAGATCACGATCACAGTTTTTATTTATCAAAATGAATAAACTTATCTCCAGTGATGATTGATGTATGAGCAAAAAGCAAATACATAATTATGGGATGTAAAATTATCACTTCATATAAATATACCTTTTACGGCTCTTTGTGGCCAATTGCCATAAAGAGCCCTTTTCAAAAGGTATGTTGCCTTAAAAGACTCTTCTTTTTAGCTTTCTGCTTTTAGTTTTAGATGTGATTTGACTGCGGAAATGATGCAGATCTGTAGTCTTTTATCGTTAGAGAAACAAAAGGCAACCTAGTTTCCCAGATTGCCCTTAACATGAGATTTAATCTTTGAGTTTTAATTACAGAGCTGAACTTGCTTTGTATAAAACAACGTCATTAACAGCTTCGATAGTGCAAGTCTCATTAGCTTTCTGTAATAGAGCCTCACCCTTACCGTAGTAACGGTTGTTCTCATCTAATTTGAACTCACCGCTTACTGCTAACCAGATACATGCACTCTTATCCTTTGGAACTGAGAACTTCTGATTTGGCTTTAATACATACTTAGTTAATCTGAAATCTTTAACTGGTACGTTGTACTCTTCGCCACCATCAGCTGTCTTTGCTGCAACTAAGGTCTTAGGAGTGATTTCTTCAAACTTAACAATCTTTAATAGCTCTTTAACGTCAACTAATTTAGGGGTTAAACCACCACGAATTACGTTGTCTGAGTTAGCCATTAACTCAATGTTCTGACCTTCAAGATAAGCATGAGGAATACCAGCTCCCTGGAATACTACATCGCCCTCTTTAACGTACATTAAATTCATGATTAGAACCATGATTAGACCAGCATCTAGGTTCTGACCGCCCTCACGAGCACGAAGACCTGCACGGACTAACCAGAATAAAGGATCACGACGAGAGATCTTTGAAGATTGATAATCGCCTTTGTTCTCATCTACTAATGGAGCTAAGATCTTATCTAAGGCTTCTTTTGATAAACCGAAGATATAGCCTACAAACTTGTTTAACCCCTCTTCTGCGTATTTCTTTGCAAGATCTTTTGTAGATGCAAAACGTGACAGATTCTTAATTGCAGTCTCTTTATGAGCAAAACCGTGTAACAAATAGAAATCTGATAAAGCTAACATCAGCTCTGGCTTGTGGTTGTTATCTTTGTAGTTACGCAGATTTGCAGGAACATTCTCACGCTCTTCTCTGTCGTAGCCAGCTCTTGCCTGCTCTAATGTTGGATGAACCTGAATTGATAAAGGCTCACGTACGTCTAAAACCTTTAACAAGTAAGGAAGTCTGTTTGCATACTCTTTGCAAACCTCTTCACCTAAAACAGATTTAGGATCATCATCAATAAACTCTGATAACTTCTTACCATTAGAAAGTGTTGCAGTTCCGGCAGGATGCTCTCCTAACCAGTACTCAGCGCTTGGTTTCCCCTCAGGAATAGAATCTAATAACATTGGGATACAGCAATAACCGCCCCAAGCATAATCTTTGACAACACCCTTTAATTCAATCATTTTGACCTCTATTTATTTCCTAGATTTAAAAACTAGTTTTAAGTTAATTGTATTTTTATAAAAATACCGACACAACTGTCGGCATTAAATTATTTATACAGTTTTAAACTCGCCTAAAGTTTCCTGCTGCTCTTGAGATAATGACTCAAGATGTAAGCTGCTTGCACGAACCTGTTCAATTGATTTTACGCTTTCATCAAGATCTGATGTTACTGTATGTACTGTTGATGAAATATCTGAGAAGGCTGCATTCTGCTCATTTACCATGTTATTTACTGTCTCAGATTCTGTAGCCAAACTCGTGATCTCATCATTTACCTGCATGATTGAATTATGTGTCATATCAAGATTCTCTGTGTTGCTCTTCATCTGAGCTACACAATCCTGCATACAGGTTACAGCTTCATTTGAAGCATTGTTTAAGTTATCAATTAAAGTCTGGATCTTTGAAGTTGAACGTGAGGTCTTTAAAGCTAATTCACGAACTTCATCAGACACTACAGCAAATCCTTTACCTGCATCTCCAGCACGGGCAGCCTCAATTGCAGCATTTAAAGCTAATAAGTTAGTCTGTTGAGCAATATCACCAATTACCTCTAAAATCTGTCGGATGTCGTTGGTTCTATTCTCAACCTTAGTAATAGTCTCACTTGCTCTATCAATGATCTGATTTAAAGTCTTATTACCGTCGACGTTAGCATCAATAGCATTTAAAGAATCAGCTACAGCATTTTGAATACTCTGTGTATGTGAACGAGTATTATCAATAGCAGTTGCAGTATTCTTATTGATATCTCCTAATTGGGTTAAAGAATCTAAAATTCTGTGCATAGCCTGATTCTGCTGTTCTGAAGAATCTACTACTTTATCAACTGATACCTGATTTAAAACACTCTGAGCTTTAATGTCCTGATTATTGTTCTGGATCTTAGAAATAAGATTGGAGTTAGACTCAATGACTTTGTTTAATTTGTATGCTAAAACATTAAACTCAAAGCCCCAGTTCTTTGACTCAACTTTATTTCTATAGTCGCCTTTGGCTAGCTTATTCATGGCATCCATTAAGGTACGTATTGGCTTACTGATCTTTCTGGTTAAGATACTTGCAACCACAAAGATAACGCATAAAGACATCAGCATAGAAACTAACAAGACCACGATGATGGTATTTAAGATTGAATGTACACCTGAAGCTACATTCTCACTGGTCTTTGATGCTAATTCATTTACTTTAGAGATTTGAACATCCAAGGTTTCTCTTTGCTTTGCAAGATCCTGACGTAAAGAAACAAGAGCTTTTTCTAAAGTTAAATACTTAACTTTTTTAGCAGCAATTGAGTCATCAGATAACAGTAATTCTTTTAAAGTCTCACTTGTTGAAATGAAATCCTTTTCTGACTTTAGTACAGGTACATCTTCTAATAAATATTCTTCATCTGAAACTACTCCAGAATATACATTAGTGATCTTATCTTTAAATTCAGTTGCCTTATCAAGAGATCTTGTAAATACAGCTTTACCAGCATTTAAGATAGCTGCATTTCTCTTTTCTAAGTACTCATCAATACTATCGCGGATATATTCATCGGCTACTCTTGCCATTACCTTTTTGATTACGATATCAGCAGAGATTTGGCTAATACCTAATTCCTGGTAGTTCTTTAAGATCTCAGCATCTAAAAACAGTAATTCTTTTTTTGCAGCTTTTTCTTTTGTAACAATATCCTGAACATCAGCTAAAGTTGCATCAGAATATTTTTTGTCGATTACTCCACTCTTGCAGGCATTATCAAAAGCATCTGCCATCTTTTTAAATTCAACAGGTAAAGCCAGCTCTCTTTCGTTGAATGTCTTTTCATTTTCACTAGACAATAGAGCTGCTACTGAGTTGTTGTATGACTGCATGTTAATCTTCAGGGAATTGGCAACATCTGTTAGATTCTGAGATCTTGCAATCAGTGAAGTTAATGTTTCTTTTGCAGTAGTTGATTGATAAATAGAAATGACATTAGTTGCCGCGTAGATTACTAATACCACAGCAAATGCCATAAGGATCTGTACTACTACTTTCATATGTGAATCCCACGTAACTTGAAAATCGATACCGTAATAAAGTGATTTATTTAATTGTTTATACTTGTTTTGGTCATTCCAATAATCACTTAATACATTAAGTTTAGCATAAAATCGTAACGTTTCGAATTATTAAGTAAATTTGTGTGATAACTATCAATAAGCTAGATAAAATAAAGGATTTTTTGAACACAAGTTCACGATTTATGAAGATAAAATTTTAGTTTTTTGAAGAACTGTTTTGGGAAAAGTTTTTAGAAGATTTGATTGTATATTTTATTAAAATCTAAACTATAAATCTGAATATTTGACAAGTAAAATCAAGATCTCCTAAGACGTAAAAAGGATCTCCTAAGAGGAGATCCTTTCATTAACATAAGGTTTTATGCAAAACTTCGATTAGAAGTAAGCTTCACCCTGAACACCGAATAACCAAGCTGAGGTGTTAGGATTCTTGCTGTCTGTTGAAGCAGTGTAGTTCTCGTCACCCTTTACTAAGCCAGCTAAAGCTGATGACTTATCCCACTTGCCGTAGGTTACGAAAGCCATGATCTGTGGAGCGCCCCAGAAGCCCTGACCTAAAGAAATAGTAGGAGCAACGGTTACCTTGAAGAAGTCGTGGTTACCCTTCTTAACATCTGACCAGCCTTTACCTGAGTAGTTAGCATGCTCGTAAGCTAACTGAGTGTGTAATGAGAAGTGAGATGTGAACTGATATACTGGTGATACCATGAAGGTTAAGAAATCACGATCTTTCTGATATAAACCATCAGTTAATGAGAAGTCATAATTTGTGAAAGCGTGGTTATGCTCATAGAAAGCAAATGCTAACATCTGGAAGTCTTTAGTGAAGTTAATACCACCATCAACTGCTAAACGGAACATCTCTGATTCTTTTGCTAAATCGCCATACCATGCGGTTGAAGCCTTTGAGTTAGCACCGGTTCCTTTGCCGTACTGAACGATGATCTTTGACCAACCATCTAAGCCCCATAAGAAGCCTGGAGTATTGTAAATTATAGAAGCAGTGTAACCATTAGTTGCTTTCTTATCATAAGCATGACCATCGATTACTTCGATTCTGTCAGTGTTACGTGAAGGTGCTGATACATATCTGAAGTTTACATCTAAACCAATACCGCCAATATTCTTTAACCAGGTTGAGAAGATATTAGCACCTGAACCACCAGTCTTTTGAGCATAGTGAGGATTTGAACTTCTAGCAGGACCATTGTCGTTATCAAAAGTCATAACGTTCAAATCCCACTTACCGAAGCCTAAATCCATGTTCTGGAAACCGCCGCCAACACCGTTGTCTTCCATGTAACCAGTATCATAGTTTGAGGTGAAGAAAGCGTCGATATCTTTAGTCTTACCAGCCCAGAACTCAGTTGATGGGTTGAACTCAAAACCACCGATGAATAACATACCCTTTACATAACCGCCACCAGCGTTCTTGTTAGCGTCCCAGTTATCGCCATCGTAGTTCTCATGCTGGAAGTTTAACTCTGCACGAGCATAAACACCATCATCAGCAGTCCAAGTTGCAACTGGAGAAATAGCTAACTTAGAAACAGCCTCGTTACCTAAAGCGTAGAAATGGCCAGTCTCGTTAATACCTAAACCACCGTGTGAACCTTTACGGAAACCGTCGTTCATAACCCAGTTAGTACCAGACTTAACCATACCGTGCAAAGCTACGTCAGTTGAAGCTGCCATAGCCTGTGAAGATGCAAAACCTGCAACTAAAACTGCAGCTGCTAGTGTATTTAACTTCATATAAATCCTCTTAAACTAATCACCTAATTAAAGGTAAAAAAATCTTTTTTGATAATTTGTAATAGCCTCTAATCTCGAGGTATCTTAAATATAGCAGTAATTTTTCCGAAACGTTGCGATAATATTTAATATTTTGATCAGAATCTCAAATTTAATAAACAAAATTTTAACGTTGTCATACTTTTAAAATTGCCTGTATAAGCTATTTATCAGCATATACCGCTTTCTAGAGCCGTTTTAATGGTAACGATACATGCACTAGATGATTTTCAGAATCTAAATTGAAAACGATAAAAAGTAGGGCTTATATAAAAGAAAACCCAGATGTTAATCTGGGCATAATTATGGGATGTAAAAATTATTATTATGGGATCTTTTAATCTTCAGGAACAATACCAAACTGCATCCTTATATTTTGTTAATTGCTCCTGTTTAAACTACATTCGAAAACTTTCCAAGAAAAAAAACAGTTTGATGCGTGGTAACAGTTACCTTTAATCAAAATTTTCATTCACATCAAATGTAACATCGAAACCAACATAAGCTAATCGTTCAAAATGTCACACCAAACTGTGTAGAAGTTATAAACCAACTATGTCTTGGTGATTTAAATATAGCACATTTTTATCGAAACGTTACGAATATTTATTTAATTTCGATAGCGATCACAAAAATAAATTAGTCTATATTAAATTACTTAGTACTTATAAATACGATATTTACGCTATTTATCAACATGCTAGATGTGAATTTTAAGTATTTTAACATTTTAAAAATTTTCAATTATTTTTGTGTAACGTTACGGATATTTCTAAAATTATGTATTTTTGAGCTGCAATTTATCTTTTATAAAACCTTATCAATAGATCAAAAGCAAATTTGTCAAAGCACATTTTCAGCTATGAATTCAGATCAATATGATTTAGATCCTGTTCTGTGAGAGGATCCGTTCTGTCAGAGTTAACAGAAGGACAATCATCTACTTGATGCTAAGTATACAGTTCCTTTTTACTTCAAATTGTCCACAGCTGAGATCCACAATAGCAATGTAACCGCCTGGTGTTTTTCATCTATAAACTGTAATATCTTCGCCTTATCTTCAGCTGAGGTTATTTTCCTCGTTGTTTTTGCCGAAGAAGGCTTGAGCTTTTTTTAGGAATGCCTCCTTTACTGCATATTCAGCCAAGGCATCCTTCATCCTATCAAGTTCTTTGTCCTTGCTCTTTAATTCTGCACTCTGTTTGATGTCTTTGGCTTTAAGTTGCTTGACCTCAGATCTTAGTCTCATTAACTCATTTTCAAGAGATTCTTTCTTGCTGTTATTGGCGTTCATACAGTTTACTTTCCATGCATTCAATTCACTGGCGTAAATACCATTGCTTCTGCAGTAGGCACCTACTTCAACATCTGTCATTTAAGCGGTTTCTAACACCATTTTGAACTTGCCTATACTGTCTTTTGGCTTTTCTGTGCTATCTGACGCATCTGTTGAATCATTAACCTCATTGGTGCTTGGAAAGTATTTCTGCAACCAGTTAAAAAGAGTTGATCTGTTATATGCAGGATGCAGACGCACAATGCTGCATTTTGCCCCCCCTCTCTTGGCAAACTCATTTACCATCTGAAATTTTTATTCTTGGCTGTATTTTGTCCTA
>DKDL01000020.1:11053-16805 GCA_002449335.1 Succinatimonas sp. UBA6849
TTTCACGTCACAAACTATTATGACACCTATTGGTAACTGCCAACTTCAACTCGCCACAAGTGTCCGCATTCGCGTTCCAAAGTGGTAGCATAACTTGCGTAGATAATTTTGAACTATTGATATTTTTCTCGTAATGTTAAAAAAAAAATAAAGAGAGGTCTCTCCACGAAGGCTTTTGCAATGAATGATTTTCTTAAACACAATTTTTAAAAAGATGAAAAAATGTTCGATTAGCTCTATACTTATCTATGAAGCGAAAGGCTTACGGTTGCGATTTACTAGCATATTTGTAATGAGTTGTTTATAAATTTTGAAACGCAACAGTTAATTAAACAGCTTAAAACAAAGGAGATAATATGGATATAACATCTTTGAAGAAAATACGAACCTTATATACTTGGATGGTTAACTTTTTCAAAGAATTATATTCAAGAATCAAAAATTATTCAGAGCATTAGGTAAGAGAGACTGTTTATTTGTCCATTCTATTCATACTTTTGCTATTAGCAATATACATGAATATGTCTTTAATTATGACATTAAGCCTATCATTTCCTTTTGGAAAACAGTTTTACAACAGGTTAGATAAAATAATTAAAAATAATTCAAAACAGCCTGAAATTGAGTGCTTTTATCTGTGCTTACTTTACATTCTTCTATCTTATGCTTTCTCCCAATATGACTTTACTCTTTTATATAATCATTTAGGTGTTATGTTGTCTGTAATATAAAAATAACATGAGCGGAGATTTCGTTCACAACAGCAAATGAAAGCGTGGCATTTTTCGCTCATTCGCACTTCTTATCAAAATCACCTATTTGATTCAGTATTTTAAAGATTTTATTTTTAAACCTCAAACTTACCCCATTCAACATCATTGACTTGATCCTCATATGTAATGATAACGTTCAGCAATTTATACTGAAATTTTTATTGACGGAGGAGAAAATGCTAACTGTCATAATATTCTTTTTAATAAAAAAAGCTTGTTTACTGGGGTGTATTGCTTTATTCAAAATTTGGTTAAGAGAACAATTTGTATGGAGCTCTGATAATTCTCTAAGAGAAGAACGCTGTTTACAAATACTTTCATTCTGTTTGAAGAACTTCTTGGAAGGCTATATTATTTGAACATTTGTATCTATGCCAAGACTAAATTTTAGTAACTTTCCCAAGACCCAGTTTCAGATCTGAATTTAGCTCAATATAATTTGAGTTGTGTTCTGACAGAGGCAACTGAAGTCCAGCCATCAAAGGTAACTGCAGTACCAAGAATTTTCTCTGCCACCAGTTAGAAAAGGTAAAAACGAAAGCAACCTCTTCAGAGCATGGATGACCATTTCTGGAGTGCTAACCTTTTACAAATTCACCGGAGGATAAATTTGGGGACTAAACGAAAGACAAAGCAAATGTAAAATCTTGTTAACCGTTACGACAAATCTGCGGAAAATTTTTATGGAGAACTGTCGTAACTAGGTTCTTAAAATTTCTCTTGGCAATTGTCTTACGCTAAATTTTCATGACTTTTTAGGCTGAAATTATAAAAAAACCCAGGACATGCCTGGGCTTGAATTATGGTAATTAAAAAATTATTAGGAGTTAATCGAGGAGATTATAAGAATTCCTTATTTGCTCTGATTAGCTTGATACGCTGCTGAACGCACTCGTATGAAGTATGAGGATCTTCAGGAGTGTTCATTACGTAATCAACTAACTGGTCAACAGTAGTTGTTAATACGTGACAACGGGTATCTGATGATGCGTAGTAAATGTAAACATCACCATTGTCTTTAGCAATCAGACCGTTTGAGAATACAACGTTAGAAACGTCACCTACACGCTCAGCACCTTCTGGAGCTAAAAAGTAACCGCTTGGACGGTGAGTTACTTTGCGTGGATCCTCTAATGAGGTCATGAAGCAGTATAAAACGTAACGTAAGCCAGCAGCTGTGTTACGAACACCGTGAGCAACATTTAACCAACCATACTTAGTCTTGATAGGAGCAGGACCCATACCGTTCTTAGACTCTTTGATGGTGTGGTAACGCTTAGGATCGATTAAGTACTCTTCATCTAAAGTAGCGTTTTCCATTGAATCGCTAAAGCCCATACCGATACCACCACCTGTACCAGCCTCAATGAAGCTGTCCTGTGGACGAGTGTAGAATGCGTACTTACCGTTGATGAACTCAGGATGTAATACAACGTTACGCTGCTGAGCTGCCTTGGTCTTTAGATCTGGTAATCTTTCCCAAGTCTTTAAATCTTTAGTACGAACAATACCGCACTGTGCAACAGCTGATGACTCATCGCCCTTAGCTGCTGATGGATCTTTACGCTCTGCGCAGAATAAACCATAGATCCAGCCATCTTCGTGCTGAGTTAAACGCATATCGTATACGTTGGTTTCTGGATCTTCAGTCTCAGGAATTACACATGGCTCATCCCAGAACTTGAAGCCGTCGATACCAGTATCAGACTCTGCTACTGCAAAGAATGACTTTCTGTCACAGCCTTCAACACGTGCTACTAAGTAGTACTTGCCGTTTAAGAAGATTGCACCTGGGTTTAATACAGCATTGATGCCTAAACGCTCCATTAAGAATGGATTGGTCTTAGGGTTTAGGTCATATCTCCATGCTAATGGAGCAAAAAGATTGGTTAATACAGGCTTCTCATAACGAGTGAAGATACCGTTACCTGGTAGTACAGGGGTATTCTTGTACTCAGTGTTCTGTTTAAATTCAGCCTTTAAAGCTGCTAATCTATCGTTAAATACTGACATGATTTTTTACCTAAAAAGAGTGCGCAAATGCGCACTCTGAATTAAAAATTAGAATACTTCTGAGTTGGTCTTGATCTCGTTTACAAGATCATCAACTGTGGTGAATGCTAATGCTGAGTAGGTATCAGCTGCACCGTAGTAGATTGCGATACGACCAGTATCAGCATCTGCTAAAGCTGTGCATGGGAAGCATACGTTTGGTACGAAACCGCGAGTCTCATAATCCTTCTCTGGAGTTAAGATGTAGTCACGAGTTCTGTACTTAACCTTCCAAGGCTCGTCGATATCTAATAAAGCAGCACCTAAGCTGTATACGAAGCCGTTGCAGGTACCTGATACACCGTGATAAATCAATAACCAGCCTTCTGAAGTCTCGATAGGAGCTGGACCGCCACCGATCTTGGTGCCCTGCCACCAGCCGTTACCGCCTTTACCCATTACATGACGGTGCTTACCCCAGTATTCCATATCATTTGAGTGGCTTAAGAAAATATCACCAAATGGAGTATGACCTGAATCTGATGGACGGTTTAACATTACAAACTGACCATTGATCTTACGTGGGAATAAAACACCGTTACGGTTAAATGGAACGAAAGCGTTCTCTAAACGAGTGAACTTCTTGAAGTCTTTGGTCATACCAACGCCTAAGGTTGCACCGTGATCATCGGTACACCAGATAACGTAGTAAGTACCTTCTACACATACAACACGTGGATCGTACGCATATGATGGAACGAATGGATTACCTTCCTTATCTCTCCAGTCGATAGGCTCCTCGTTGAAGGTCCAGTCTAAACCGTCCTTTGAGTGGCCAACATGAAGATGTGGACGACCATTCTTGTAGTCACAACGGAATACACCAACGAACTCACCGTTGAAAGGAACTACAGCTGAGTTGTAAACACGAGCAGCTGCTTTGAAGGGATTCCAATCAATAACAGGGTTCTTGGTATAACGCCAAACAACACCCTGCTCATTAGCTGGTTTATCCTGCCATGGAAGATTTGGAATTGATTGTCCAATGATTTTTACTGTCATAATAGTATCCACATAAGTTAGATTGAAGTAACCACAAAGCCGTACGTTTACTCGTGTAGCGTGTATTCGTACAACACTCTTTTAATCTGTAGTAAAAATGGCAAACGTGTATTAAAGAAAGCCTAGCTTTTTACAGTTGAATTTAAATACCGTATCGTTTCGATTTTTAAAAACAGCTATAAGTTTTAATACATAGTGCCCTTTTTAACTTTACATTCCTTAGAATTATGAAAATGAGCTTTTATCATTCTTTTTCATCTTTCTAAGGAATGTAAGCTAAGTTCTATTTTTCCCAAAACACCTTTTTAGCTTTTGCGAAAAGATTATTTAGGAATTTAGGAAATAGTATCGATTTTTAAACTAAGTATTTCTGCTAACTAAAACAACTTCAACATTTCTACAATTTTCTACATTTTAACTATAACAATGTTGCTAATTTATTAAACAGCACTCATCAGTTTAGATAGTAAAAAATGCACAGTTACAAAAATACTTCTCTCCAAAATCGTAACGTTACCATTTTATATTTTTATAGTTTAAATTTGAACTAAAATCAAAAATAATCACTTGAATTTTGTGATACAGCTCACTAATTTTACAATAAAAATTTATTCAGTTTTTATTATTTGTTCTATTTTTTCCTATTAATAAAATATTGCATTTCTTTTTATACTTTATTATCAATAGGTTATACAATAAATTATATTTTTTATTGCATATCAAAGTATGCCGTAGATCATTATGGTACATTTTTCATAAATTTCTCATTTTTTAGCGATGTATGGTACTATTTATTCGATCGTTACGGTAACGTATAACAATAAGAAATTTATTAGTAATATTTTCAGAATTCTATTATGTCAGTTACATTAAAGACCATTGCCGAGTATACAGGACTCTCTGTCACCACTGTTTCTAGAGCATTAAAAGACGGTGATGATGTAAAACAACCTACAATCGATAAGGTAAAAGCTGCAGCAAAAAAATTAGGTTATGCCCCTAATCTACAGGGTCTTAGCTTAAAGACAGGTATTAACTACAACCTCGTGGCCGTTCTTCCAATGTTAAAGAGCGGTGATATCGTCGGTGATGTAGGTTCCCTACCTTTAATCTCAGGACTTACCTCAGGACTTGTAGGTACTCCCTATAACCTTTCAGTAGTACCAATGCTACCAGGTCAGGATCCCCTAGAACCTGTAAAGTACGCTGTAGAAAGACGTTTAGCTGGTGGCATTATCATCAATGCTACTAAGACCAGAGATGAAAGAGTTACCTATCTTCAGGAGCATAAGGTTCCATTTATTACCTTTGGTCAGACTGAAATGAGTGTTGATCATGCTTTTGCTGATATCGATAACTATGATATTGGTTATCGCGCTGCCTCCTACCTCTTCCAAAAAGGTTGTAAGCGTATCTTAATGCTCTCATCATCAGCAGAATATACCTATGCTTGCCACAAGTACTATGGTGTAAAAAGAGCTGCTATGGAATACGGTATCGATTTTGACAGAGACAGAGACATTATCTATGACTACTCTGTACAAACCAACTACAGAAAACTCTTCTGTGACATCATGTCTAAAAAAGATCATCCAGATGGTATCTTCTGTGGTTCTGAGATCTCCTCTTTAGGTTGTGTAGCTGGCGTTGCAGACGCTGGTTTAGTAGTTAACAAAGATGTCTATGTTGTTAACGTAGAAACCAGTGATTTACCAGCTTTCTATCAACCACCAGTTCCTGGTTTAAGACAGAACTTCCATTCAATTGGTACAGTGCTCTCTAAGTACCTGATTAAGTTAATTGAAGGTGAAGAGCCTAAGAAACTGCAGTTCTTAGAAAAAGCTACCTTCTATCCTAGATAGTTCTGAATTAAACATAACTATCTTAAAAGCAAGCTTAAAAGGTAACTTTCCCAAGACCCAGTT